>JBBRME010000005.1:0-49194 GCA_038230995.1 Gemmatales bacterium | reverse complement strand
TGCAACAGGATGGCCCGGTTGCACATATTCACAATCGACTCCATGCCGTGCGACACCATCACCATCAGTCGGCTTCGGCTCATCAGTTGTTTCATGCGCTCGTTGGCCTTCGCTTGAAACGCATGGTCACCCACGCTCAGCACTTCATCAATCAGTAACACTTCAGGTTCGACAGCCGTTGCGATAGCAAAAGCCAATCGCACCAGCATGCCCGCACTGTAGTAACGCACGGGGGTATTGAGGAAATCACCCAGTTCAGTGAACGCAGCAATCTCATCGATCTTGGAGGCCAAGCTCTTTGGCGATTCGCCTTGCAGGTAACTTCGGTAACGGATGTTGTCCCACCCGGTTGCCTCGAATTCGAAGCCCAGGGCAATGTCGAACAGCGAACAGATGCGGCCATCCACCACGCGGGTGCCCTTGGTGGGCGGGTAGACCCCGGCAATGAGTTTCAGCAGCGTACTTTTGCCAGCACCGTTGTGGCCAATGATGCCAATTCGGTCTCCATCCCCGGCATGCAGTGTGATGCCATCGAGTGCCCGCACCGGCATCTTCGGATTCACCGAGCGCAGGAACATCCCTTTGAGCAGATACTCCTTGAGTGTCACGTTGCGGGTCTGCCGCAGGCTGAACGTGAGGGCAACATCGGTCAGTTCGATCCGGGCCATCGTGCTACGGAATCCTTACATGTGGAAGATGACGCGCTTGGAAAGAAAGCGAATCATGAGACACGCGACGATCACCAGGACAACCGTGGTTGCGGACGCCAAACTGTAGGCCAGCACGCTGGCAGATTCATGGTACACCAACGGCTTCTGAAAGGTTTCAATGAACGCCGCCGCCGGGTTGTAGTCCACCAACACCGCTCGGCTTGGGACGTCGCCAATCAGCACTTTGCGCTCGTAAATCACCGGCGTGAGGAAGAAGAACATCTGAGCGCCAATTTCCAGGATGTGCGACACATCATTGAAGTAGACCGTGGCGAACCCGGAGATCGTGGCCAGCGCCCAACCGCAGATGACAATCAGCGGCAGCATCGGCAGAATCATCCAGACGCTTTGAAGTGTCGGTTCCACACCTTTGAACAACATGGCCATCGCCACAATGACCAGCATGGTGATCAAAAAGTGGATCGTCAGGCCAAGCACCGTTCGAAGGCTGTAGATGCTAAAGGGCAACGGGCATTGGCGAATATAGGCTTCGTTGTGGGTCAGGCAGCGACAACCGTGCAAGGCGGTGTCCCTGAGAAAGCCGAAGATCGTCATCGCGGTGAAGGTCATCACCGAGTAGTGTTGCCAGCCGGTTTCTACTGTCTGCCCGCGCGGGCCAATCTGCGAAAACACGACGGTGAGTATCGCCGTCATGGCAATCGGTTGAAGCAGCGACCAGCCAATCCCCAGTACCGATTTTCGATACCGTGTCATCAGATCCATCTTGACGAGCGACATCCAGAAGTGGCGAAACTTCCAAATGGCGTTGCAATGCGCCAGCATCCGTACCCCGAGGTCAATTCACGTTTGGGAACCTTACCCAGATTCCGCATCCTCTGCTAGGGCAACTGCCCTACGTGAGCATGAACGGGCGTAACCAGATTTTCTGGGTACGGGTGTGTTTTCATCCCCTCGCCCCGTTGACGAGTTTACGGCAAGATGTCTTTTTGGGAGGGCGAGGCTCCTGCCGAGCCGCAAGCCACCATTACGGCTCACCGGGAGGTTCGCCCTCCCCAGAAAATCGAGTTGCATCCTGTACAACTGAATGTGTCCCCGGAGAAGCAGGTCATGCGCGTTCTGGTTCGTGGCGGCTACAACTCCGACAATCTGTTCGTGTGCTGTATTGGCTTCGGCTCCGTCGGTGCCATTGTGGGCATATTGCTGTACTTTTTGGCCGCAGTTCCCGAATACGGGCTCTGGATCGCCTCCGCTGGTGCGGTACTTCTTGGTATGGCGTTTCTTCGATTTCTGTCGCTACGGAGCCAACGCCTCTGGTTGGAAGATTTGGAGGAAAACGAATTCCGCTTAAGCAGCCACCGCCGCACCGTGGAATTGAATGACGCTGATCTTGTGGAGATGACGACCAATGTTTCCACACACTTTGAAAATGGCGTTCCGAAGAATGGCAAACGCAAAACGACCTTGCTTCTGGATGCACCGGAGTTCCCGGTGGAACTTGAACTCGACTATAAGTGGCCGGTCAAGAACAACGACCCACTGGCAGAACTCTTCGAGCGTTGGCACACGGCGATGATGACCAAGGCGGAACAAGAGTTGCAAACCGAAGGCGTGCTGGTTGGCACGAACTGGAGCCTGACCCGTGACGATGTGAGCTACCAACCCGATGGCAAAGCCAAGGCTGACGAAGAAAGTGTGCCGATCCGAGATATTGCAGCGGCGGAGATTGTGGATCGCAAAGTCTGCGTGTGGGCTGAAGGCGAAGATCTGCCTTTCTTGAAGGTGCCACTGGGTACGCCAAACGCCACGGCACTCTTTGTGCTCGTCAACAAGTTCATCGTGGGCAAGCCAAGCTCAGCAGCGAATACCAAGGGGCTTGGCCGAGTCATCTTTGAACGAAATGCCGGGTGGACGAAGGCGGCCATTGGCGCGGGAATTTTCTTCGGATTGATCCTCATCGTCGGAGGATGCTTACTGATTTTCGTTGAGTTGCAAAACAGGCCACCAACAATCGGCGTTTATTTCCTCGCGAGTGGTTTGATCGTGATCGGGGTTGGACTTCCTATCGGTGGCTGGCTTCAACGCACCAACTTGCTTCGCTGCCACGAGCGTGGCTTACATCGCAACATCAACGGCAAAATCACGGATCTTCGCTACGAAGATATTCGCTCCTTCACGTACACCGCAGTGCGGCACTTCTACAACGGGGCCTACACCGGCACCATCGTGACGATGGAATGCATTTCCTTTGAAGGTGTCACCACCAAGTACACCGCGAAGTTCAAGAACGCCGATGACGAGTTGGACAATCTGCGCGATCACGTGAGCCGGGTCATTGCGTCGACAATGTTCAAAAAACTCGAGGCCGGGCAGGATGTACCGTGGACGAACGAGATGACCTTTGAGCCAGAAGGAATCGATATCCGTGGTCGTGCCGGGTTGTTTGGCAAGACGAAAGACCAGTTCCTGGAATGGGCCGAGATCGACAACTTCGGCATGGATCAAGGGCAGTTCGCGTTGTTTGCCTACGGCGAGAAGAAGCCCGTGTACCAAACCACGGTGGCCACACCGAACTTCTTCCCAGGGTTTTACTGTCTGCTCATGAAGCGATTCTCCACGCCGACGACACCAGATCAAGCGAGTTGATCAGAGCTTCATCAATTTCTTGGCTTCGTCGTAACCGGGTGCTGGGTAGCCGTATTCACTCGCCGTGACGCGGGCTAGTGCCGTGAGATATCGCCAGCGGAACGCTGAGCGCGACGTTGCGAACTCTTCACGCACCGTGCGATAGTACTTCTCAGCGTGCAAGGCACCGTCTTCACTGATGGCGAACTTCAGCAGCAGGTCGTAAAGAGGCTTGTCTGAGTGGCCTGCTCCGCCGTATCGACTCACCAGCGCGCTCGCCAGTGCCTGATCCTTCGACTTGATGGCCGCTTCTGTCAATTCCAACAGTTTGGCAGGATCCCTCGCGGTCACTTTCGCAAGGGTTTCGGCAAGCGGCTGTGTCTCCTTGTTCTGTCCGCCACTTTGACCTGCTGTGTGGTAGGCACCAACGATCAGGCTAGCAAAGGTGTTGCGCGAGTTGCTCACGCGTGCGATACCACGCCAGGCATTAGCGGAGTCCGATGCATGCACACCGACCGATGCACCGTGGACGCTACCCTTCGGCTTACCCTCTTCATCCTGCTTGCGGCCCGGATCGCGTAGCACGAGAAGATTGGCAGCCATCGACATCGCCTCGCCGATCGACTCAGGGGCAAATCCTTCGGCCAGTGCCATAGCCACCGCCTCGGCAGCCTTGTCCCGTCCGGCACCGTAGATGACCTCGGCGAGTTTTTCGACCCACGCATCGTCGGGCTTCTTCGTACCAAGTGCCTTCCCGGCCAGTTTGTGGTCGTCGAGCAGTTTCGGCAGCAACTCGCGGATGCCGGAAGCAGGGTATTTGCGGTCGAGTCGGCGAGTTTCAGTGTCCACGCAATAACGCACCGATTGACGAAGTAATGCGTGCGAGTAGTCCTTCCCGGCGATGTCGATCATCATCCAAGAGCGCCAGCAAAGGACAACGCGGTGGACGTCCACTTCGTCCTGGATCGTGTGCTGAAGCGCGTCGTAAGCCTCCTGAGTACCACGCGTCATGAGGGTTGCGAATTGCTTCTCGGCGCTGGCCATGTCTGGCTTGCGGGCGGCGGAGCGCAGCGTCTCGGCATTGACGATGAGTTTCGTGTCGTCGTGGGCCACCGGGTGGAGGATCTCATTCTTCGAACCTCCGAAGCCCTGGATGCGCTCGGCATTCCGGTACAGCACTTTCAGCACGGGCAAGGCCTTCCGTTCATCCGGGAGTTCACCCGCCATCTCAAGGGCTGGTGGCAAAGCCATGAAGGTGTGGAAGCCGACGTAGTCCTGGCCGCCGAAGGTGCGGGCGTTGGCCAAAGCACCGGCCGCAGTGAGGGTGCGAAGGTCGACTCCTTCGCGGTATTTGCTCAGCAGGGCAGGCAGGATCTTTGCGACAGGTGTTTCCTGCATCATCGACACAAGTGGCTCTAGCTTGTCGAACGTGAGGCGCTTCGGTGCTTCTGCGGCGAAGGCGGGAGAGAGGCCGAGGTCGGTCGCAAGGGCCGATCCGAGACCTGCGACAAACATCCCGCGTCCGACATCGGCGAGGAACTCGCGGCGTTGAACTTGAAACATGGCGCAACTCTGAGAGAGGTGAGTAGACGGAACACATCATCATCTCATTCGTCGCTCAACATGCAAGAAGTTAATGGTATCTAACAATGGCTTGATTCTCTTTTAGGCCAGAATGCCTTTCACCACTTCGCCGTGGACGTCGGTCAGACGAAAATCTCGGCCGCTGTACCGGTATGTCAGCTTCTCATGGTTAATACCCAGTTGATGCAGAATGGTAGCGTGTAAGTCATGGACGTGAACCTTGTTCTCCACGGCTGCGAACCCGAACTCATCGGTACTGCCGTACGTCATGCCACCTTTAATACCGCCACCGGCCAGCCCAACCGCAAGATGTGCAGCCTGTATCTGTCGCTGATGGAAATGGCGGGAGTCAAGCTCACGGCGTTCGGCGACTCGAAAGAGCAACTCGCCGACATCTAGTCGAACCTCATCAACGTCGAACATCCAGTGACTTCGTGAAGAACTTGACGACGGGCGTCACATCCTTCAATCCGTGGGGGTGGTGATCCTGCCCCGGTTTCACGATGCGTTCCGCAGGAGCTTTCAATTCCCGGTAGCGATCAAAGACGAGGTCCGAGTTTTCCTTCGCAGGTACCACGGTATCCTGATCGCCGTAGACCAACAGGAGCGGAATGTTCGCCTTGGCCATCGGGCCAAGCTGATCAACCGGATTCAACTTGTAGGTAATGGCTTCTGCGTCATTCTTGAAATCGTAGGCCGCGAGAAGTTTCTTCCACTCACCATCCGAACCCGCGCCGGTGCCGAGTTTCTTCAGCTTCCCACCGGGCCAGCTTTTGAAGTCGCAAACGGCGTTATCCAGGTAGACGGCAAGCGTTTTGTCGGGGTGTAGCGCTGCCCAATTCATGCAATACAACCCACCTCGGCTCAGACCGATCAACCCCGGTTTGGCGTGTAACCCGTAGACCCCGGTCATGGCTGAATAGAACGCTTCCCATTGTTTCATCGCCTTCGGGGAACCGAAGAGATCCGGCACGCTCACATAGGCAAGGTGCCAGCCAGCTTTAACCAGCGCGGCGTCGGCATCGGCAAACGCCCCGAAGAACTCACCACGCCAAACCCATGGGCGGCCAGGTAATGCCTTCTCGGGTACGACAACGGTCGCGTCGAGTTTGTCGACTTTGAAATCGTATTTGTCGTGACCCTGCCACTTCGCAGGAGTTCCGGGAAACGCTTTCGGTTGAAGGTCATGAGTGGTGCTGGCGACCAGTCCGCGCTTGTCCGTTGCGCTCAGGTAGTAAGCCAGCGGTCGCTCTGCAGGTAGTTTCGCGGTAATTTTTCCATTCTGGATCGAAGCCGCTGTCGATTTCCATTCCCGCTTCTGCCAGGCTCCCTCAGCCATGGCATAGTGCAATTGGGCCAGCTTGATTTCCACTTTTGACGAGACCATCGCTGTGAGTTCACTCTCGTTCCTCTTCATTTCGCCGATGATCGCTAACGGCTCTCCTCCCTTCAAATGCGAGTCGATAAACGCATCGACCTCGCCGAAGGTCCAAATATGACCGTGATCCAACCGGATACGGACAGCCAGAGTCTTCGCACCCGGCACAAGCTCGAAACACTTCTTGTAACTGTCCAACGGGTAGGCAAAATCGTTCGTGCCGTTCAGGAACAGGATCGGGCACTTGACCAACGGAAGGTACTTCGACGGGTCGAAGTTCTCGACCCAGTTCGTTCGATCCTCCGCTTTCATCTTCTGGAAGTTTGGCTCGAGCCAGTAACTGTTTTCATGGAGGAATCCGCAGCCATACACGGGCACGGCTGCTTTCAACCGATCATCCAGTCCCGCGATGATGCACGTGAGATAGCCCCCCCAACTGATACCCGTCACCGCGATTTTGTCCTTGTCCACTTCCGGCAGGGATCGCAACAGGTTGTGCCCGCGGAGCACAGCGGCAACGGCATGGTACGTCCACATATCGCTAGCCTTTTTCGCCGTGAACGTCCGGAACTTGACATCATCCGACTGATCCGGCCCACCGTCGGGCAACCGGCCCTTCGGCCCGTTTCCTGCAAGATCCATCGCCAAAGCGCAATAGCCGCGTGCAGCCCAGTGCTCCGCCCACTCCCGGAAGGCCTTCCCGCCGCCACCGTGAACCAGCAGCACCGCCGGGAACGGGCCATCGCCTTTCGTAGGTCTGGCATAGTAGGCAAAAACGCGTGTTGGCTTGCCTTCGAGTGGCTCACCCGGGTAGTAAACCTCTCTCGCTTTCCCGCTCGTCTCGCCCCACTCCGGCTTTACATCCGTCAGTTGAATCGCCTTGACGTCCCACGGGCCGGCCTTTGGCTTCTCTGCCAAAACTGTGGTTGTGCAGATGAGTCCAAGAGCTGCGATCAGCGCGACATATCGAGTGGGGAACATGATTCAACTCGAAGGGTAGGAACGCTGCTGCACAATCCCACGGAGCCTGCATCAGGACCGATGAAGGCTCGTAACAAATGCGTCAGCAACATGGATTCAACCGCTGATATCAGTTCAGCCTTTTAGGCCAGAATGCCTTTCACCACTTCGCCGTGGACGTCGGTCAAGCGAAAATCTCGGCCACTGTACCGGTACGTCAGCTTCTCGTGGTCGATGCCGAGTTGATGCAGGATGGTCGCGTGCAGGTCGTGGACGTGTACCTTGTTCTCCACGGCTGCGAACCCGAACTCGTCGGTACTGCCGTAGGTCATGCCACCCTTGATGCCGCCGCCAGCCAGCCACACACTAAACCCGTGGTGGTTGTGATCTCGGCCGTTACCACCTTCGCTTGTCGGCGTGCGGCCAAACTCCCCACCCCAGAGAACGAGCGTTTCATCCAGCATGCCGGATTGTTTGAGATCGCGTAGCAAAGCGGCCACGGCTTTGTCAGTGTCCATGGCCTTGGCCCGGTGCCCCTTTTCGATGTCGCCGTGGTCATCCCATGGCTGGCCGTTGCCGTAGAAGACTTGCACCATACGCACACCACGCTCAACCAGTCGTCGTGCGGTAAGGCAGGCATCGGCGAAGTAAGTTCGGCCGTACATATCGCGAGTGGCCGGGGCTTCCTTCGTCACGTCGAAGGCGTCGGTTGCTTCTGTTTGCATCCGGAACGCCATTTCCAGTGAGCGAATGCGGGAGTCAAGTTGATCGTCGCCAGCGTTGCGTTCGAGGTGCAGGCGATTCAGCCCATTGAGCAGATCGAGTTGCTCCCGCTGGGTTGCCGGAGTTACGCTCCGGTTCTGCAAGTGGTCGATCACCTTCTTCGGATCCAAGTTTTGAATGTGACAACCCTGGTAGACACCCGGCAAGAAGCTGTTGTTCCAAAGCGCCGGGCCGACCACCGGTTTGCCGGGGCACAGCACCACGAAGCCGGGCAGGTTCTGATTCTCCGAACCTAGGCCGTACAGCAACCAACTGCCCATGCTTGGGCGGATAGGTTGCGTGTTACCGCAGGTCATCAGCAGCAATCCTGGCTCATGATTCGGGATGTTCGTGTGCATGGAGCGGATAACACAGATGTCGTCGATGCACTTCCCGATCTCCGGAAAGATTTCGCTCACCTCAATACCCGATTGGCCACACTTGTGGAACTTGTATGGGGACTTGAACAGCCCGCCTGTCTTGCGTTCTGTCTTCAAACCTGATGCTGGAGGTTGCTGGCCGTGATACTTGACGAGAGCCGGTTTCGGGTCAAACGTATCCACCTGGCTCGGGCCGCCGTTCATGAACAGGTGGATAACATGCTTCGCCTTCGGCGTGAAGTGGGCGACCTTCGGGGCCAGCGGATCGGTTGCAGTAGCAACTCGCTTCGCTTCAGCCGCAGTGACTTTCGACCCAAGCAACCCGGCCAACCCGAGCATACCAAGACCTGTGCCGGTGCGCGCCAGCATGTCGCGACGGGAAATACCGAGGAGTGCGTCAGTCGGGTTCATGTCGTTAAATCCATTTCAGTTAGTCGACGTATAAGAATTCGTTGCTCGCCAAGATTGCCTGTGTGTACTGCTGCCAACGTGTGAGCTTATCATCCTGGCGGCTGGGCAATTTCAGGAACCGAAGCCCAAGTTCAACTTCTTGACTGTTCGCAGGCCGCTGGAATGCGAGCCGGTATGCGGTAGCGATCCGCTCTGAGTCCGATCCGCTCTGCTTTTCGAGCCGGTTAGCAAACGCCCGCGATTGATTCAGCATGAACTCGCTGTTGAGGGCGAACAACTGCTGTTGAGGCACCGTGGTACTGTTTCGCTTGTCCGCCGTCACGTTCGCATCCGGGAAGTCGAACAACCGCAGCAGGCCGTCCAGATCGTGCCGACTCACCTTGGCGTACACCGTGCGGCGACGAGCCGAAGGGTCTTTCAAATCGAACGTCGGCCCACCGATGGTGCTGTCCAGTTGACCACTGATCGCCAGCAGAGAATCTCGCCAGGACTCAACATCCAGTCGCGTTCGAGCACCACGCCAGAGGTACATGTTCGCGGCGTCCACCTTTGTATTTGCCGCATCCGGTTCACTCGACAATTGGTAGGCTTTGGACTTCATCACCTCGCGGTGCAGCCACTTGACCGACCAGCCGTGATCCATGAAGCCTACGGACAGATGGTCGAGTAATTCCGGGTGACTTGGTCGATCACCGAGGACACCGAAGTTGCTTGGTGTGCCAACGATCCCACGACCGAAGTGCCAGGCCCAAACGCGGTTCACCATCACCCGCGCTGTCAACGGGTTGTCGCGGGTGGCAATCGCCTCGGCCAAGTCGAGTCGGGTATAGTCCTTGCCGCTTTTCACCTTCGACCCACTCAACACTTGCAGGAAGCCCTTCGGTGCATCCTCGCCCTTGGTGGCCGGGTTGCCACGGACATACACCTTCATTCCCTGCCCGCTTCCGGAGATGACCGGGGCTTGAAGTGGTGGTTTCGGTATTGACGACTTTCGCTTTTCTAACTCGACTCTGAGCTTTTCGAGTTCCGTTCGGTCGTCCTTCGTTAGGAATAGTTTTTCAGCGTCGGCTGCTGACACGAGGAGGGGTGCCGATGGGTCTTGGAACATCGTCTTGATGAGCGGGTCGTTTGACTTGGGTTTAGCTTCACCGGACTTCTTTCCCGCGTTGCCGATGTTCGGAATATCCAGTTTTTGCAGGGCGACTTGTGCTGCCTCCGCTACCTTCAGAACCTCTGCTTCGGGAGCATCCGACTTGAGAGCGAAAAGTTCCTTGATCGGCGACGGAACCTTGCCCGCATTCGCTGGCTCAAGAAACTTCACCCAGCGCTCGAGGAAGTAACGGTTGAGGTCCTTCGCTTTTGCGATCGCATCGAGCTTTGCTTTGCCGGATTTTATCTCACGTGCAGCAATAAAGTACTTTGAAGTGTGAGCAAGAGCGTCGATTGCGGCTGCCCGGCCAACACGGCTAAGCAAGCTGGAAACGAGCTCGTCTTGAGCTTTCAACTTCGCCTGAGCTTCTGCGTGGATCTTCACTTCAACGTCGGGGACAATCGGGGTATCGGTCAGGTTGGTGCCATAGTAGATGCCAGCTATCGAGTAGTAGTCTCGCGTAGGGATGGGATCAAACTTGTGGTCGTGACAACGAGCACAACTGACCGTCAGGCCGAGAAAGGCCCGCGTGACCACATCAACGCGGTCGTCCAACTCTTCGGCAATTGCCTGCTCGCGGGCCGTGTTCTTGTAATAGTCGGCACCCAGCCCCAACAGGCCAAGTGCTGCGATCCGCGTGGGACGGTCGCCTGCCGATTCTGCTACGAGGTCCCCGGCAAGTTGTAGTCGAACGAAGACGTCGTAAGGCATGTTGGAATTGAACGCCTGGACCACCCAATCGCGATAGACGTAAGCATTCGTCTTTGGCTTCACTGCGAATGTGTGCGCCTGATCTTCAGCGTACCGGGCCACGTCCAGCCAGTGCCGGCCCCATCGCTCACCGTATCGTGGGGACGCGAGCAATCGGTCAATCACCTTTTCCCAAGCATCAGTTGATTGATCCTTCTCGAACGCCTCGACTTCGTCTGGAGTGGGCGGCAGACCTGTCAGGTCAAATGTTGCCCGGCGAAGAAGCGTCCGGCGATCCGCTTTTGCAACTGGCTTCAACTGCTTCTCATCCCACTTCGCTTGGAGAAGAGAATCAACGGTCGCGCCGACGCTGGCTTTTGGTGGTTGGAATGCCCAGAACTCTCGACCTTTTTTCAAATCGATGCCGGTCGTTTTGGAGGTAGATTCGGCACGCGGATCGACGGCTCCATCGGCAATCCACTTCTCAAAGTCCTTAACAATAGCTGCGGGCAGCTTGCCCTTCGGCGGCATCTGTAGCTCACCATCGTAATGGAGCGACTTAACCATGAGGCTTTCACCCGGTTTTCCGGGTACGATCACTTTGCCGCTATCGCCACCTTTCATCCAACCCGCTTTGGTGTCCAGCAACAAGCCACCGCGTAACTTCTTAACGGCGACAGCCTCAGCAGAGTGGCACGATTGGCAATGTTCCACGAGCACTGGGCGAATTTTCGACTCGAAGTGTTCAATCGCTTTTGCATCGTCTGCAGCGGATGCAAAGCCGCATCCAAACAACACGACGAAACCGATGAGCAACTTGCAACGCAACTGCATGGTGAAGTCTCAAACGAGAAATTCAAGGATCGAAATCAAAAGTCGACCAGGAGAGGTCGTTGGCGGGTGTTAATAGAGTATAAGAGTATCACAGATCAAGCATCTACCGCAACTGTGTCGGCACACATTCCCGAACAGAGTTTTCATTCCGCAAAGTTTTATCCGTTCCACGCATCAAGACGGATTATGTTCAACTGGCGTAGCCAGTCGTGGCCACGACTGCCAACCCTTCCAACACGAGCGGAAATGGGCCTTGAACCTCGTTCGGCACGGCGAGTTCTTTTGCAGTGAGGTCACCAATTCCCCCACCAGAGAGAAACACGACGGGCGGCTTTCGGCATTGCTGCGAGTATCGTTCGATGAGTACGCGGCAAGCCCCAAGCACCGCAGCGTGAATGCCTGCTGACATCGCGCTGGCCGTCGATTTTCCTGGTGCCTCAAACGATTGATACGAGTGCAGTGGCAGCAAAGGCAGTTGAGCGGTGTAGTCGTTGAGTGACTTCGCCAGGAGTTGCGTGCCGGGCAGGATTGCCCCACCTTGGAACACACCCAACTCATCAACAAGATCAACAGTGATGGCCGTACCGAGTGAGAGCACAATCGCTGGTGTGGCCCGCCGCTTGGCCGCAATTGCGGCAAGCAAACGGTCGATGCCAACGGTCGATGGGTCATCCAGATCCAGTGACAATGGGATGTCGCCGGGCTTTGAGATGACTCGACACTCTTCGCTACGCCCCTTGCACCACTCGACAAACAGCTTGGTCGTCGCAGGCACAACACTGGCAACCGTCCAACGACTAGGGGTGATACCAAGACTTGCTGCTTGTGTTTTCCAACTTGAACACGCATGGTCGAGGCTAGCAACCGGGCGAACCGACTGTCCGTTCAGCACACCCCATTTCACCCGGCTATTGCCAATATCGACGAGCACATCGGTCATTCCACAGGCTCCGGTTCCACCTCCGTGGTGCGGATGGCCTTCTCCGTGGCGAACTCAACCGGTTTAGCCTTGGCCTTCTCCTCCCGCTCGACTCGTCGCAGTTCCTGAATGAGTTCCCAAGCTCGACCCACGACTTTATTCAGTGACAGCCCAGTGACACTGGAGACGAGGAACACTTCACGCCCCAGTTCCGTGGCTAGGCGATCTCGCACCAGCTCGGCATCCGTCAACTCGGCCTTACTCACGCACAGAATCTCCGGCTTGTTCGCCAGCTCCGGACTGTACGACGTAAGCTCGTTGCGAATGATGTGATAGTTCTGGACCGGGTCGGACTCATCCATCGGGTATGGATCAACAAGGTGAATGAGCACCCGAGTGCGTTCGACGTGACGAAGAAACTCATGGCCCAAACCAATACCCTGCGAAGCCCCTTCGATCAGCCCCGGCAAGTCGGCCAGTACGAAACTCGCATCGCCACCTAAGCCGACGATGCCGAGATTCGGGTGCTTGGTGGTAAACGGGTAGTTCGCAATCTCCGGTGTGGCTCGGCTCAACCGCGAGAGCATCGTGGATTTGCCAGCATTGGGGAAGCCCACCAAGCCGGCGTCCGCAATCACTTTGAGTTCCAGTTGCAGGTGTCGAATCTCACCTTCCTCGCCGGGTTCAAACTCTCGCGGCGTGCGATTGGTTGAACTAGCAAAGTGGCTGTTGCCACGCCCGCCACGCCCACCCTTGACGATGAGTTCATCACCCGTTTCGATGAGGTCCTTGAGGATGTTGCCACGCTCGCTATCGCGGATGATGGTGCCCGGTGGAACGAGGATCACCATGTCGTGGGCATCTTTGCCAGCACAGCCAGACGTGCCACCTGGTTCGCCATTCTTGGCACGCCAGTGTTTCTTGTGAACCAACGGCGAAAAATTATCCGCGTTCGGGTCGGCTCGAATGATCACACTGCCGCCATCGCCGCCATCGCCGCCATCCGGGCCGCCACGCGGGATGTACTTCTCCCGCCGGAACGAGCACATGCCTCGCCCGCCGTTTCCCCCGCTGATGAACAATTCCACACGATCCACGAACATGGTGCTTACTTTCCAACGGTGTTAAGTGCTTGAAGAAACTGCTCGGCGGTGTTGCACGTGGCCGCCACGATAGCGAGTTCGTCGAGGAAATCCGGTACTGAGAAGGATTCGAGCGGTTCGAGGTCATTTGCCGAGACGAGAGGGAACCGTGCAAGCACGATCCGGCGTACCATCGCCTGCTTGCCAACAATCGTGCCCTGACTCAAACCCTGACTGTGTCCACGTTCCATACTTTCTTGAGCCAGCAGAACACGCTCAGCTTCCCGTGCAGCCAACTCTCGCTGCTCGCGTTCCTTCAGTTCCGCCAGAATGTCTTGCATGACTTTCATTTCGAGTACCCCTGATTGAAATTCAGCTTCAGCCCACCGAGCGCTATGTACCTCAGCAAAGTTCGCAAAGATCTTGGCCACAGCAAGGAGTGCCGAGCGAACGCCGTCCATCGGTATTTGCTGAATCTTTTCCAGGCACTCAGCAAAGACATCATCCGGGTTGCGAGTCATCTGGGTGAGTGGAATCAGTGGTAGTAACCCAACTTCACCAGTTTTGAACAACTCCTCGGAATCCAGTTTCCACAATTCTACCACAGGCCAGCGGGCTGCAAGGTGAACTGTCCCTCGGGCACTGGATCGTACCACTTCTCCAGTCACACGGTTGTTATTGCGTGGTTTCAGAAAAAGGTGGACGACTTCGGGCACTTGCCGATATTCGAGCAGCACCAGTGCGATATCCTCAAAGACTTGCCTGGCAGCATCTGCACTCGGGTAGGCTTCGATTTCAATCAACACCAGTGTCGGCTCGGGCTGATCCGGAAATTTGACCTTGAACAACCCATCAAGCGTTCGACGAGGGGCGACAACTTCGACCGGCTGATGCTCGAAGGATGTAAATCCACCAAGCCCAGCCAGGCGCAAGATCGCTTCGCTCACGTTCGTGAGCATCCACTTACTTCCACGATCCTTGTCCTGATGCATAGCAACTTACATCCGCTCGACAACGGCGATGCCGAGCAGGCCCAGGGCCATGCGAATCGTGTCCCCTACGAGGCGGGTGAGCAGCAAACGGCTGGCGGTCAGTTCCGGTGAGTTGGCTTCATCGACCACCTTGCAGTTTTCAAAGAATCCACTGAAGGCCTTGGCCAACTCCCACAAATAGGCCGCAATGTGGTGCGGCTCGTACTTGTTCACCACTTCGTCGAGCATGTTCTCGAACTTCAATAACTGCAGCGCCAAGGCCCGCTCCATCGGATGTGTCAACAGCACGGGCACGGCTTCATCGGCCTTTGTTCCAGACTTCCGAAGGATGCCACGACACCGGGTGTAGGCATATTGAATGTACGTGGCGGTGTTCCCTTCGGTGGCCAGCATCTTGTCGTAGTCGAAAGTGTAATCGCTCATCCGGTTGCCGCTGAGGTCGGCATACTTGATGGCCCCCACGCCCACGGCGTTGGCAATCTCGTTCTTGAATTCGTCGTTCAGCTCCGGCACGTCATGCCCGAAGCTCTTTCGCTCGGCGTTGCTCGCCTCGTATTTGGCCAGGGCGCGGGCCTTGGCTTCGTCGATCATCGCACTGAGTTCCGGCACATCGCCTTTGCGGGTGCCAAACGGCTTGCCGTCCGGCCCCATCACGCTGCCGAATTGCAAGTGATGGTATTGCGGTTGGTCATAACCCCAGCGTTTCGCATTGGCGAAAAGCGTGCGGAAGTGCAACGCCTGCCGGGCATCCACCACGTACAGCAGCACATCCGGCTGGAAGTGCTCCACGCGGTACTTGATGGTAGCGAGGTCGGTCGTGGTGTAGGTGAAGGCACCATCCCGTTTCTGCACCAATTGGGGTGGTTCTTCTTTGGCGAGTTCATCTGATGTACGTGGAATGATTCCCCTTGCGTTCGGCACCACGATGGCACCGTTACTCTCGGCAGCAATACCCTTCTCTTTCAGATCCGCCACCACGTTCGCCAGCATCGGCTGATAGAAACTCTCGCCGAGGATATTGTCGAACGGCAGCAGGTTGAGGCGGTCGTAGACCGCATGAATTTCCTTGAGGCAGTGCGGCATGAACTCCTTCCAGAGTTCCGTGTTTGCTGGGTCGCTGGCGTGCAGCTTGGCTGTCTCGCCTCGGCAGGCTTCCATGATGTCGCCAGTGCCTTCATCGTCCGGGTTGTCGATGTTCGCCTTCGCGAGTTGGCGGACATGCACATACAACCGCGCCAGTTCCCGCACCGGGTTGTCGGTATAGGCGGCAAGGCTCAAGTGGTTCTTGTAGCCGTACAGCAGGATGCCGAACTGCGTGCCCCAGTCGCCCAGGTGGTTATCGCCCACGACTGTGTGGCCGAGGAACCGCAACACCCGCACCAGCGCATCGCCAATGATGGTGCTACGCAGGTGGCCCACATGCAGCGGCTTCGCTACGTTCGGGCCGGAGTAGTCGATGACGAAACGCTTCGGTTGCGTGGCTTTAGCCACCCCCAACCGGCTGTCTTCGGCCAGTTTGGACACCTGCTCCGCAAGCCACGTGTTCTTCAACTTCACATTGATGAAGCCCGGCCCAGCCACCGCCACACTCTCGATGAGTTCATCGGTCGGCAGCATCGCCACGATGTCCGCCGCCAGTTCCTGCGGCTTCTTGCCCAGCACCTTGGCTAACGCCATGGCGAAGTTGGCTTGGTAATCGCCGTTCTTGGTATCGTTGCTGGCCTTCACCATGCCAAGGTAATCCGGCACTTTGACCGGGTCAGCCCCGATGCCGAGGAGTGCTGGTTCAAACGCCGAGCGAAGTTCGTTGAGAAGGTTCATGGGGATGATTTATCTGAAACATCATCTGACACAACCTCTGATTCTGGTCAAGTTCACGCATTGCTTGCATCGAAGTGCCCTTCGAGAATCCACACGAACGCGATAAAAACAACAGGCGGCTCATCCGAATGCCGCAAGGATTGCTTCACGATGACGACTCTGCAATTTGGTCAACACACTTGGACTGTAAGTGTGCCAAGCGACAAACTCGTGTCCGTGGCATCTGGTGATACTCCATCTCATGGTCAGTCTGCATCGGAACTGTTGCGGAACGCACTCGTCAATCCGGTCGGGCTGAACATCTCGATTGCACAGGTCGTGGTGCCCGATGATCGGATTGTGATCGTGCTGGATGAAACCTTGCCAGCGTTTGTGGAACTGTTGCAAACGTTGTTGACGGAGTTAGTTCAAATCGGTGCAGCACCGGCAGCGATCACGTTGTTGGTTCCAGGAACTTCCCAAACACAACCGTGGCTGGACGAACTGCCGGATGAATTCGGTGATGTACAACTGGAACGGCATGACCCCGCGGATGCGAAAAAGCATTGCTACGTCGCCAGTACAACTGAAGGCCGACGCGTCTACATGAACCGTACTCTTGCTGAATCCGACGTGATGTTGGTGCTTGGTGGCCGACGCTTCGACCCGACATACAGCGACGTGCCAGGTGGCGCGGAACTGCAACTCTTCCCCACCTTCAGCAACAAAGAAATACAGGCCGAGATTCTGAAACTCCTCGATGACGAAGATAACCTCGACGACGTGATCGAAGAAGCGAAGGCCGTGACGATGTTCCTTGGGATGCCCTACTTCATTCAGGTGATCGAAGGCACGAACGACTCCGTTGCTGAAGTGCTGTTCGGGTTACCACCATCCACATCAACCGGTGAGGAACAACAAATCCACCATTGGGAGCGGCAAGTGACCACCGACGATGCCGACCTCGCCATCGTCACCATCAGTGGCACCAAGCGTGTGAGCTTTCACGATCTTTCAACCGCAATCCACTCAGCCCGGGATCTATTGGCTGCGGATGCCCCGATTGTTTTGCTGTGCGATGTGGCCGTGGAACTCGACGGGGAAGCCCAGCGGATTGTGCGAGCCGATAACGCTGCCGACGCTGCAAAGAGCTTGGTGGCCGCCGTGGGTGAGGGAAACAACCCCGCAGCACTTCAGTGGAGCTTGGCTGCGAACAACCACCCGATTTTTTTGAAGTCTCCTTGGCCCGACAACACCGTGGACGACCTGTTCGCCTCGCCGATTCAATCGGTTGAGGAATTACAAAAGCTGATTGATCGAGCTAACCGCGTCGTCATCATTCCAGATGGCCATCTTGTCCGCATGATTGTGACGGACTCAGCCCGCGAGAGTGCGTCCACCATCAACGGGTAAGCACGCCCCGGTGATGAAGTCATTCTGCACCAACGCCAGCACCGCCATTGCTACATGATCCGGACTGCCTTCCCGCTTGAGTAGCGTTCCTTCGATGGCTTCTCGGCGTTCCTCTTCTGGTAAGTCCGCTGGCAACATCACCGGCCCAGGCAGGATGGCATTCACCCGCACTTTTGAATTGCGGTGGGCCAACTCCACAGCAAAAGAACGTGTCATGGTTGTCACGGCGCCTTTGCTGGGGAAGTAGGCTGCGTAGTTCAGGTACGGTCGAGCCTCGGCCCAATCGCCGATGTTTACGATCGCGCCACCACTTGGTTGCTGCACCATCTTCAGACCAACGTGCTGACACATCAGGAACGTACCCAGCGTGTTCGTGTCGAAATGAAATCGAACATCAGCTGATGTCACGTCTTCAAGTCGTTTGTTCTGCCACACGGCTGCGCAATTCACCAAAACATCAATCGTGCTGAAGGAGTGGCACACCTGCTCCACCAGTTTCTTGACTGCTGCTTCATCCGTAATGTCGGCGGCAAAAGCCTCGGCTCGCACCCCGCACTTCTTCAACTCCGCCACCGTACTCTTCGCTTCATCCGCCGAACTCCTGTAGTGGACGGCGATGTCGTACCCGGCCTGAGCCAAATGAAGTGCCACGGAGTTACCAACACGTTTGGCCCCACTGCCAGTCACCAGAGCTACCTTGTTCACGCTGTCAGCCCACCTTGACATGATGTAGACATGTTAGGTCACTTCGGGTTGATTCCATCTTCAGTCACGCTATCAGCACGATTCATCGCGATTCCTGGAGAGTTTTTCATGCGCATTCGCCCAGCCGTATTGGCCGTGGCAGTGGTGTTTGGCTTCGCCAGCTCTCTGCTTGCACAAGAGAACGTGGCCCCCATGCCACTGATGGATCTGAGCAACCATCTGCCAAAAGCCAAGATGGGTGACATCAAGCAGGCTCAAGCCGAAGCACCGATCGTGCCGCAGTTCCTGACCGATGCATCCGGTGGACTTTTCCCTGTGGATAAGCCACCCAAGATCTGGAGCGGCGGTGGTGAGTTGGGCCTGAACGGTGCCGATGGGAATAGCAGATTGTTTAACCTGAGGGCCGGTTTCAACGCCACACGCAAGACGACAGATAACTTGCTGGTCACGAGTTTTCAGTACAACTACGCCGAACAAAACAGCATGCTGACGCAGAACCAGATGCTGTTCAACGGCCGCGATGAAGTGATCTTTGCCGGCACACCTTGGTCGGTCTTTGGTGCCACCAACATCGAATACGATCAACTGCGTGCCTATCGCTTTCGCATTGGTTTGTACGGTGGGGTTGGGTATCAACTTGTCGATAACGAAAAAATGAACTGGCGAGTCCGTGCTGGTGCTGGTGCTGTTTACGAAGTGGCGGGATATGACAACGGCCCGATGTCACGCTGGGTACCGGAAATGCTGCTGGGTACCGACTTCAACTACAAGTTCGATGACCGGCAGTCGTTTGAAACGACTTTGGATTACTTCCCGCGTATCGACGACTGGAACCAGTTCCGCATCCGTGCTCGTGTTGCGTATGCCATTATCCTTGATAAGGAGATGGGCATCACCCTGCGACTTGGTGCGCAAAACCGATACGACAGCAACCCCGGCCCTGCACGAGCCAACGACCTGACTTACTTCGCCACACTTGGCTTTAGCTTTTAAAGATTGAGCCTGCTTGCGTGAGCAGCAGGAGTCTCTTCTCTTGAATGAGACTCCTGCTGCTCACGCAAGCAGGCTCAAACAATTTGATCCTACCGCTTTTCGAACACCTGCTTCATCAGGTGGTCGACCGGTGAGAATTGATCCGTCAGGATCATCGGTTTCTTCTCGCGATCCAGCATGGCTTTGACTGCTGATTCCGGTACCACTTGCACACGGGTGGGTTTGCCGGTCTGCTTCACGATCACTTCGTTCCAAGCTTTCTCATCAAGTTTTTTGTTCGAGGCATACAGAACGATCACGCTACGGTTGACCGGCCTAGGATCATTCGGATCAAAGCCTTGGCTCAACGGGAATGTCATCTCCACATGTGGGAAGCTGAGCTTCAGCGTGTTGTAGGTGGCCTTCCAGAGTCTACCGTCGGTCACGTCGTCAATCACCGTCACGAGGTAAGCACCGTCGTCTGTGAGAATAGCTTTAACGGCGTCGTTGAATTCCTTCGTGAGTAAGTGGTAGGGCACCGAGAGATCATTCACGGCGTCGAGTGACACCATCTGGTAACTGCCCTTTTTCGCTTTCTCGGCCACAAACTGTCGGCCATCCATGTGGATAGCGTTGATGTTCAACTTCGGGTCGAGGCCCATGTGGTCGTAGGCCACCTTGGTCACAGCGGGGTCGATCTCCACAACATCAAGTTTAGAAGTGGGGATCAAGGTGCGGGCACAGCGCGGGAAGGTGTAACCCCCACCGCCGATGACCAGGATGTTCTGTTCTTTCGGGCTGCGTTCACGTGCTGCGTACACGGTTTCCAGTTGGAACTGCTCGTGCTCGTAGTGCAGGAACGTCGGGTCTCGCAAGTCGGCAATCGAGTGGATCAACAGGTCAAGCGTGAGCATTCGCAGTTGGCGTGAGCCAGCCGCACCACCCAGCAAAGCCATTTGACCGGGGTTGTACGGCGGCTTGTAAATCCAATCGTAGTCACGGGTGTCCTTTGGCCCTGTAGGAATTGGCTCATCAGGATCGATCGGCAGCCACTTCAAGAACATGCCTGTGCGATCAGTCGTGTCCTTCACTTTGATGGTGTAATAGTTGCTTTCAGCAGTGATTTCATTCGACATTTTGTTGAGGATGATGATGCCGCCAACAATTGCCCCCATCACGACGCTCATCACATAGAGCATCGTGGAATACTTCAGTGGATTGGCAGCTAAGCAAGCGGCTACGGTGGGAACAACAGCCGCAATCAACACGGTGGTGAACATGCCGAAGGTCGAGATCAGGAAGTACCCGGTGGCCAACGTGCCCAAAATGGCCCCGGCGGTACTCCAGGCATACACCCGGCCAGCAGTCGACCCGGACTGCGAGACATCGGAGATAGCCAGGCGGATGATTTGCGGCGAGATGGTGCCGAGGAGCAGCATCGGGGCAAAGAACAGGGCAAAGGTGAGGTACAGAACTTTCTCGACCGTGGACGACAACGCTTTGACATAGGTCGATTGCGTCACAGTACTGAAGAGTACGAGTGACGCGACAGTGAGGATGCCTGCGGCAACCATGCACACGGCCACCGTGATCTTCCTGCGTTCCGTGGTATTGTTGAACTTGGCACTTGCGATCATCCCACCAATCCAGTTGCCCAAACAGGTACCGGCCAGCATCACGCCGATCACACCCGTCCACAAGTAAATCGACACACCCAGCACGGGGGCCAACACTCGCGTGGCAGCAAGTTCCAGCGTCATCCCCGCGAAGCTGCATAGGAACACAGCACTACAAGCCACAGGCATCTTGAGTCCGGCTGGGAGGATCGTCGGCATTGGAACAGAAGGATGTGGAACCGGTTCCGTGGTAGAGGACACCGGCTTGCGGGCAAAGCCAAATGTCGCCGATGCTGTCACAAACAGCAGTGTGGCCGTGGCCAGCACGATTTGATTGATCGAAAGCTCGGGGATCAGCACGAAGCCGGTCAGGTAGTTCCCCAGCAAGCAACCGAGCGTGCTCAGTGCGAAGATGATGCCCGACACCAGCCCCGTCTTGTTCACATCCGGCACACCTAGGCGGATGGCCAGCGGCGTGAGAATACTCAAGAGGCAACCCGCCGGGAAACAAAACACGGCAGACAGCACGGGGATACGCGTCAGGATGTCCAGCGAAATGTGCCACTTTTGTGATTCCAGCAAATAGGGCAGACCCATCATCCACAGTGCAGCCAACCCACCTAAGAAGAGA
The DNA here is from genome assembly GCA_038230995.1 of Gemmatales bacterium. Classification (GTDB taxonomy): domain Bacteria; phylum Planctomycetota; class Planctomycetia; order Gemmatales; family Gemmataceae; genus JALHQU01. Next base: position 27,622 of record JBBRME010000005.1, on the reverse strand, counting down.
TAGAGTGCCAGCTTCATCCCACTGGCCCGTGCGGCGATGCGTGCCCCCACGGCATTGCCAACAGCAATACCTGCAAGGAAGGCCGCAATCACGCTCGTCCATGTCTCCAAGCTGGAGCCGATAAACGGAGAGAGCAACCGGCCCGCCACCAGTTGAAGCACCAGCAGGCCGAAGTTCGCCAGAAACACCACCAACCCCACGGCGGATAATCTCAGGGCAAACGAACCGGATGTAACTGTCGAAGTCATGAATCGTTCCGTATCGATGTACCCAAGAAGATTACGTTGGATTCGCAAGCCCGGCCATTCGATCAACTGCGATTCTCAAGCTAGAATGCGATCATCTCTCCGGAGTTTGTTGTGCCAGCCCCAGAAAAGATGTTGAACTGCTTGCGTCGAGCGATTGACTACGTGAAGGCCACACCGGGTCGCACTGGGCACTACGTCCAGCTTCAAGAATGCAGCGAGGTTTTCGTGGCAGGGGATCTGCACGGGCACATCCCGAACTTCATGGTGATCCTCAAAGCTGCGGACTTGGCCAACAACCCCACGCGGCACCTGGTGCTTCAAGAGTTGATCCACAGCGAGTTCTTCTACCCCAATGGTGGTGATAAGTCACACCAGTTGGTCGATCTGTATGCAGCACTGAAGTGCCAGTTCCCCAAGCAAGTGCATTACCTGCCGGGCAACCATGAGCTCGCGCAGATGACAGGCCGACAAATCGCCAAGGCGGGGGGCACCCAAAACGCGGTGTTCGTTGAAGGAGTCAAGCACGCGTACGGCGCCACCGCACCGGACATCATCCGTGCTTACAACGACCTCTTCCGCGTCTGCCCATTAGCCCTGCGCACACCGAACGAAGTTTACCTGTGCCACACGATCGTACCTCCGCGTGATTTGCCCACATTCGACCCGATGCGTTTGTTGGAAGAAACCTACGACGAGAAGGACTACCAACCGGGAGGTATCTCGTATGGCATCGTCTGGGGCCGGGATACGGAGCAAACCACGGTGGACACGTTTCTTAGAAAAGTCGAAGCCAACTACGCCATCACCGGGCACATTGCCACGAACGACGGCTATCTGATTCCCAACACGAAGCAGATCATTGTTGATTGTGCGAGCACCCCTGCGGCCTATCTTCGATTCCATGCCAACGACCCGATCACCTTCGCGCAACTTCGGGCCGGTATTGTGGTGATCTAGCTCACATGCAACACTTGCTCCGTACCATGACGACATACCCCATCAAAGGACACCTCTCCATGTTGAATTCGATCCCACGTCGTTCGTTCCTTGCTGCGGCAACCGCAGCGGTGCTGCTGCCGAAACTCGCACACGCAGCAGAAGCGAAGCCATACGGTGAGTTCACCGTGGGCATCCAGTCGTACACCTTCCGCAAGTTCTCCCTGGAACAGACCCTGAAGCGGATGAAAGACCTCGGTATCGCTTATGGCGAGTTCTACCGTGGGCACATCCCCACCGACACAAAGCCTGAGAAGTTGAAGGACATCAAAAAACTCCTCGGCGAGTACGGCGTGACTCCAATCGCCTTCGGTGTGGAAGGCTTCAGCAAGAATCACGACGCGAACAAGAAGAAGTTCGAGTTCGGTGCAGAGTTGGGTGTGAAGCACCTGAGCGCCGACCCGGATCCAGACAGCTTCGACAGCCTCGACAAGCTCTGCGAAGAATACAAGATCAGCATCGCCATCCATCCGCACGGCCCCAGCGGCAAGACCATGCACCGCTGGAAGAGTGCCGAGTTCATTCTGAAGGCCGTTAAGGATCACCACAAGCTCATCGGCACCTGTCTCGACACCGGGCACATTATTCGCTCGGCCCAATTGGATGTGAACCTTGACCCGGCAGAAGAAGTGAAGGTCATGGGTGCCCGTAACTTCGGCATGCACCTGAAAGACCACGACAACAAGCGAAAGACCGACGTGGTATTCGGCGATGCCACAGGCGTGCTCAATGTGACCTCCGTACTCAAGGCCCTGCAAGGCGTGAAGTTCGCCGGGTACATCGCCATCGAGTACGAAGCCAGCGAGAACGAACCGACCGAAGAAGTGAAGAAGTGCCTCGAATACATGAAGGCGACAATTAAGAAGCTGGGGTAGCGATTTCATCCCCTCGCCCCGTTCACGGGGAGAGGGTGGCCGAAGGCCGGGTGAGGGGTTCACAAAAAGCACCCCCTCACCCGATTCATCGCTTCGCTCGAATCGACCTCTCCCCGCAAGCGGGGCGAGGTGGAAGAAAATACCAACACACCACAAGGCGATCCCCCCATGACCCTCTCTCGACGAACGTTCCTGCTCAGTTCCGCTGCGGCCGTTACACTGCCGGCCGTGCTTCAAGCCGCCGAAGTGAAGCCCAAGAAACTCGTGCTCATCGCTGGATCCGTGAGCCACGGCCCCGGCGATCATGAGTTCAACGCTGGCGTGAAGTTGCTGGCCAAGTGCTTGGCTGATGTGAAAGAGATCAAGGTCGAAGTCGTCAACAACGGCTACCCGAAGGACGACACGATCCTGGATGATGCGGATGCGATCCTGTGTTTTGCCGACGGTGGTGGCGGCCATCCGCTCATCCGTGAGAAGCGACTTGAACGTGTTGGCAAGCTGATGGACAAAGGCGTTGGCCTGATGTGCGCTCACTATGGCGTGGAAGTGCCGAAGGATCTTGGTGGGCCGGAGTTCCAGAAGTGGATCGGCGGGTACTACGAGACCAATTACTCGTGCAATCCGATGTGGAGCCCGGATTTCAAGGAGTTCCCCAAGCACGCGATCACCAACGGGGTCAAGCCGTTCAGCGTGCGGGACGAGTGGTACATGCACATGCGCTTCCGTGACAAGATGGACGGCGTGGTGCCGATCCTGAGTGCCGACCCGGGCGAGAAGGTACGCGGCGGGCCGTATGTGGCGCCACGCGGGCCATACAAGCACATCCAGGAAGCCACGGGAATCGAACACATGATGTGGGCAACGGAACGCAAAGATGGTGGCCGTGGCGTGGGCTTCACCGGTGGGCACTTCCACAAGAACTGGGGCGACGAGAACTTCCGCAGGGTGGTGCTCAATGCCCTTGTCTGGGTGTGCAAAGTTGATGTGCCCAAGGACGGCATCCAAAGCAAAGTGAGCGACGAAGAGTTGAAGGCGAACCTGGATCCGAAGAAGAAGTAAGCGATCTTGCCCTCGCCCCGTTTACAGGGAGAGGGTGGCCGAAGGCCGGGTGAGGGGTCAGAAAAAATTACCCCTCAACCGATTGTCGCTCCGCTCCAATCGACCTCTCCACGTAAACGGGGCGAGGTGCAAACCAACTCACCATCAAAGGCCGCGTGCGTGGCAGGATACAATCCCAATCGGCGTCGAATCGCAGTCCTTGGTAGCACAGGGTCGATTGGCACCAGCACGTTGGATGTCGTCGCGGCACTGCCGGATCGACTGCAAATCGTCGGCCTCGTGGCCCATTCAAAAAGCGCCGAGCTCGCCCAGCAGTGCCAGCGTTTCCGCCCGCGTGTGGCGATCCTCACGGATCGCACCGCGTTTACACAATTCGACAAAACACAGCTCCCCAAGGAAACGGAACTGCGCTACGGCGATGATGCTGTCGCGGAGTTGGCCCAAGCGGAAGATGTGGACGCGGTGCTTTCCGCCGTGGTGGGTGCGGCAGGCCTGCGTGGCACCTGGGCCGCCGTGGAAGCCGGTAAGACCGTAGCGCTGGCCAACAAAGAATCGCTGGTGGTGGCCGGTGGACTACTCACCGATCTGGCAAAGAAAACCGGTAGCCAACTGCTCCCCGTGGATTCCGAACACTCGGCCATCTACCAGGCACTCGCCGGGGCCACGGCCAGCAGTGTGCAACGAGTGGTACTCACAGCCAGCGGTGGGCCATTCCGTGGTAAGACGAAAGCTGAACTTGAACAAGTCACAGTCGAGCAAGCGCTGAAGCACCCGACATGGCAGATGGGGCCGAAGATCACCATCGACTCCGCCACGCTCATGAATAAAGCCCTGGAGATCATCGAGGCAAAATGGTTGTTCGGTTTGAACGAATCCCAATTGGGCGTCATCGTTCACCCGGAGTCGATCATCCATTCTTTCGTTGAATTTGTTGACGGTTCCGTGCTGGCGCAATTGTCGCCACCGGATATGCGTTTGCCCATTCAATATGCCCTGCTCTACCCCGACCGTGTGCCCGGCCCCACCAAGAGATTGGATTGGCAAAGTCTTCGCACTTGGAACTTTGAACAGCCCGACCGCGAGGCCTTTCCGGCGCTCGATCTTGGCTTTGAAGTTGTTCGTCGTGGGGGCACTTGCGGGGCGGTTTTGAACGCCGCAAATGAAGAAGCCGTCGCCCGGTTCCTACAACAACAGCTTGCGTTCGTGGACATCAGCCGATGTTGTGCTGATATTTTGCACGCGCATGATTACGAAGCCAGCCCCACCCTCGAACGCTTGCAACAGCTCGACGGTTGGGCCAGACAGGAGGTAGCCCGTTGGATCATAACGTAAGCCCGATGAACAAAAAGAACCCTTGGCTCCAAGAGAACGGATATAAGCTGCTCGTGATGATCGCCGTGGTTGCGGCAGTGTGCTACTTCTTGAACCCAGTCGATGTCTTTTTCGTGTGCATTGGTTTGGGTGGAATCATCTTCATCCACGAGCTTGGCCACTTCCTTGCGGCAAAGCTGTGCAACGTGTATGTACGTACCTTCAGCATCGGCTTTGGGCCGGCATGGCCATTCTGCGAATTCAAATATGGCGAGACGAACTACAAGATCGGCATGATCCCGCTGGGTGGCTTCGTGGCCATGGCCGGTGAATCGACCGGGGAAGTGGACAAGGCCGAAGCGGCTGCAGCGGAGGCCGATTCTGATGATCCACGCAGCTTCAAGAACAAGCCGGTATGGCAGCGGATGATCATCATCAGTGCGGGGGTCATCATGAATGTGATCCTTGCGGCTATCTGCTTCCTCGTGGCCTACTCCGCCGGTGTGAAGGAACCACCGGCGATTGTGCAGAACCTTGAACCCGGCTCGGCGGGCTGGCAGGCTGGCGTGCGACCAGGGAGTCGGCTCACCCGTATCAACGACATCGACGGGCCAATGTTCCAAGACATCACCCCGGAGGTGGCCAGCACCAACAAGGGTAGCAAAGTCTCCATCACCACGAGTTACAACGGCAAGAATCAGGACTTCGAGATTGAGCCGATCAAGGCCGAGGGGGCACCGTTCCCACAACTTGGCTTGCCGATTCCGTCGAGTGTGCAAGTGGCGTACTGGCGGCGCGACAACTCTCCTTCGTACGCACCTGACAGCCCTGCGGATCAGTGGAACAAGGCAAATAAGGACATGTTGATTCAACCGGGCGACACCATCATCGCGATGACCGACCCACGACAGGGGGGCAAGCTGACTCCACTGGAAACAGAGCGAGACGGCCTTGCTGGCCCGACGTTTGATTACCGCAAACGCCTAGCAGCTTTGGTTGGCAAGCCAGTCACGCTGGAACTCAAGAGACTGGACAGTGACAATCGAGTGACAGTAACGCTGGCCCCGAACTACCACAAGGACACCGGCCTGCGGATGAAGATGGGCAAAGTGGTTGCACTTCGGAACGACTCGCCAGCCATGGCTGCGGGAGTCAAACCACAACGACTGGACGGCGAACAAGAACTGGAAGCGGGCGACCGCATCTTGGAAGTGGCCGTGCTCGGGGCCGACAAGAATCGCGTGATTTATGCACAGGATGTGCAGGCCGCCGCAAAAGACAGCAACACCACGGTAAAGCTGCTTGACCCGTTCCGCCTTCCGATCGAATTAGCCAACTGGGCTGACAATACGCCGGAGGTGGATCGCTTGGTAACGATCACGGTACTACGGGATGTGGCTCACACCGAAAAACGCGTCACCCTGGAAGCAATGAAGTGGGATAACAGCTACCGCGACGATTACCCAAACACCACGAACGTCAACTCTCCAGTACCGCTCGGCCCGCTGGGTCTGGCGTACCGCGTGACAACGGAAATCAACGCTGTGCAACCGGGCAGCCCGGCAGCTGATGCCGGTGTTCAAGCAGGCGACGTGATTGTGGAAGCGAAGTTCACGGCTTCAACATTCAAACTGAACAGCAGCACCAAGCAGTACGACACCGACACCAAAGAACAGAAATACGAGCCGGTGAAACTGCACCAGTGGGCGTATGTGGACTACAAACTCCAAAGCCAATCGCCTCACACATTCGGCTTGAAGATCGACCGTGGTGGTAAACCTGTTGAAGTCACTCTCACGGCGGTACCAGATACAACTTGGCCAGTGCCACTTGAAGGGTTGTTCTTCAAGCGCGAAGAAGCAGAGCAGAAAGCCCACGACTTGGGCGAAGCCCTCAAATTCGGTGTGCGACGAACTATGCGCGCGATTAAGAGCACCTATCAGCAGCTCTATGGTTTGATTGCCGGGCGCATCAGCGTGAAGACGATGAGCGGGCCAATTACCCTGGCACGAACCAGCTACATTGTTGCCGGGGAAGACTGGCGCATCCTCGTGCTGTTCTGTGCCCTCATCAGCATCAACCTCGCCGTGGTGAACTTCCTTCCCATACCGGTGCTGGATGGCGGGCACATGGTGTTCCTCATCTATGAAGCGATCTTCCGCAAACCCCCACCGGTGGGGGTGCAAAACGCACTCACCATCCTTGGTTTGGTCTGTGTAATGTCGCTCATGCTGTTCACCGTAGGACTGGACATCTGGCGGTTGTTCTTCGGGTAAACCAACGTCATGCTGCAGCCCCTGGATCGAGAAACATTCATCCCCGTTCGTGTAGCAGATGTCATTACGCATCTGCTACACGAACAGGGGCCAAACGCTGACAGTCCATTGTCATCGGCCGATCAGGAACTGTTCCGACAATTCGCTGAACGAGCCACGACCCAGGTTCACACGCACTACCTCGACATCATCAAGAAGTTGGGGGAGGACTATGCCGGGTTCGATCCGGACTCGGAAATGTTGGGGCAAGCATCATCAACGCAAATCGAAAAACAAGTGTATCTTGATGACCTGATCGAGCGCTTTGCTGACCTGCTCAAGAACGCCAATTTTCAGCGACTAACCCGCGATGAACTCGAACAGATCATGCGCGGAGCCAGCGAGTGGGGTGTGGACATGCGCGTGCCGTGGGAGGCCTATGAAAAGGTCGACCTCTACGTGCGTGGGCGTTCGGTTGGGCGGCGGGTACGCCGGAAGTGGTATCGCTTCTTTCGCATGGAAGAAGTGATTGTGCCGGTGTATTCACGGGTTGTGCTGATCCTCAAACAGCGTGAGCACAAGGCACTGGGCAAAGAACCCGACACGACTCATGTGTTCCTCAAGTTGTTCAAAGACATCCCCACGATGGATTTGGAAATGTTGTTGCCCGGCACCACCATTCGCATGCCGTGGTTGGATCGGCTGCGTCTGGGTGGCAGCGGCTTGGGTAGCCTTGGCTACGTGCTGTTCAAATTGCAAACCATGTTCGCCACCATGTTCAAGGCCGTGGGCCTCGTGACGACCGGTGCGATGTTTGGCGATCAAGGCGTGGTGGCGTTATTGGCACTGTATGCACCGTTGGCCCTCGTCGGTGGCTACGCGTACAAGACGTACGCGAGTTTCAATACCACGAAGAAGTCGTACGAATTGCAACTCTCGCAAAGCCTGTACTACCAGAACCTCGACAACAACGCCGGAGTGCTGTACCGCTTGCTGAACGCGGCTGAGGAGCAGGAATCGCGAGAAGTGCTGCTGAGTTATTACTTCCTCTGGAAATACTCCGGTGAACGCGGATGGACGGCAAAGGAACTCGATGAATACGTGGAACTGGAACTCGGTCGGCACATCGACAGAGATGTCGACTTCGACATTGCTGATGCGCTTACGAAGTTAAAGAACAATCACTTGGCCTTCGAGCGTGATGGCCGCTGGCACGCCGTACCACTGGCGGACGTGATCAATCGCCCAAAGTAAGTGCTTCGTATCAGCACCGAATGTCTCCGCTTACTTTTGAATCGTGTTAAAGGTGTTCGGTGTCTTCAGTGGTTTGTGCAAGTTGAATACGAGTGGAACCGCTACCAGCGTGATGACAATACCCAACACAGCAGCAAGGCCGAGGGCGTGTGGCCAGGTGAACTTCATCACGAACCAGAACACAAGGAACCAGACGACGATATGCAACATGTTGATAAGGATGGCCAGAAAGATCACGCCGCCACTGGGGGCCACAATCACGCCGATGCAATCGTCTTCGATCAACCGTGGGCCACCTTTCTCGCGGAACGTTTTCTTCTCCAGTTTGCTGTCGTAGAGAAGTTCACTTTCAAGCACGGCATCGAAGCGAGTCGGCTCAGTTTTCCCTTCTTCTTTGATCAAAAAGGCCACGGTGATGTAGTCGCTGGTGTTCACACGATACGGTGACTTGTCCACATCGCTACGGAACTCCTTTTCACCGGCGGTTTTGCTGAAAGCAACAGTTGATTCGATCTTCGCGCGATTGCGGCGAATGGCTTCAAACTTCGTCACCTCTGTGGTGCCAGTCGGCTTGAACTCGTGGATCGCACCATACTTGTTATCGCGGTCGGCCCGAGTGTTGATGTACGTCCAGCCGGTGAGGAAGAGAGCCACAGCCATGCCACCAACCAACGCCCTTAGGTAGATTTTGTCTGCTGGTGCGTTGTACAAGTAGGCTTGCAGAAACAGGCTCAACCCCAGCAGAACTGCGAACGCGACCAGCGTCAGTATCGCAAACGTGATGATCATCATCGTTATCTCCACAGCAATGATGAACATCTTACGACATGGTCTATTCTTCAATCCGCCGGAACGAGAGCTGTCGGGCACCGCCCTGCTCCGTCATGTGCTTCACGCGGTCGCGGCCTGGTGCACTGAAGTTCATTTTCAGCAGTCCACCTTCAAAGGCGTACACTCCGAAGTTCCAAGACTTTTTGTTGTCCTGGCTCCAGTTGATTTCGTGTGGCGTTACAGACTCATCGAACGTGAACACGGCAGGGCCATCAAACTTGGTTGCACTGTGACCATAGCCTGCAGAACCATCATCGCGAAAAATCCAGGTCTCCGTCAACGAATCCGTGACACGCCAGATACCCAAGATGTTGCCAGCGGGCTGGCGCTTCAAGGACTTTGGAATCGGGGCAGCAACAAGAGAGCCGGACAGCAACAAAACAAGGATCGTAGCGACACGCAGCATCGGTCACGCCTCGGACGAAGCAACAGACTTTATCGTACACGAGCTACCACTTGGTGCGGTACAGAACTGTGAACATTCAAGGAGTGTTCGATCAGACTGTTGCGACTCGACTCTCATTCGAGTACTTTGTGACCATCTGCAAACCTGCTTTTGTCCAGAGGTCTCTCCCATGCCTCAGGTGAAAGTTTTTCTCGAATGCCTCGGCCTCGCACTCTGCGATAAAGCGCGTAAGGCGTTTTTCGGTACCGTGCCATTTGGCGAGGTGCTGATCGACGTTGCCAAGGCGACCTTGGACAACGCGCACAAACAGTTCACCACGGCCGATCTGCGCCAAGCTATCAGCGAGACCATCTCACTGGAACCGGCCGAGTACCGTGAGCGACTCGTGCAGATGATCGACGGCTTGGCTCGTGTTCAAGCTGTTCCATTCAAGGCGGAGTTGGCCGACTATCTTCGGCACTTCCCCAGTATGGCCCGCCGCTTTCTGGCCCGGCCATCAGACGTCAACGGTAACACTGTGCCCGAAGCGATGAGCTTCTTCAAACCGGATGAATTACTCATCTTGCTTCCACCACACCGCCCGACGCTGCGCATCGGCCATGAGCCGGAAGGCCTGGCACCGTGGAAGTTGCGTGCCCTTTTGGGCGTTGGTGCCACCGCGGAAACTTGGCTGGCCGAGAATGCCGAAGAAGCTGGAACCTACGCATCGATCAAGTTTGCCGTGGATGGCAACAGCCGCACGGCAGTCGTCGATCAACAAGAACTGTTTCAGAACGTCTTCAAGCTCGCTGAAGTCGGTGGCATCGTACCGTTGACTTCCGTGTATCTGGAAACTGATCCACCGGCGCTGGAGTCTCCCTACGTCAGTGGATACGACTTGGCATCTTTGATCTGGGATTGGCGCTGGAAATACAACGAGCCGAAGCCGGAAGCCGCTCTCAAGATCATGCGGCGACTGTGCGATATCATGGCTCAGGCGCATGCACGTGGTGTTGTGCACCGCGACCTGAAGCCCAGCAATATTCGACTTCTGCCCGGCGAAGGCGGACGCTTTAGCCTGTGGATCACCGACTTCGGCTGGAGCCAGATTTCTGCCGAGCGTTCGTTGCAACTCTGCCGAACGCAAATACCGCGTGGCGAACAACTTTGGCTGTCGCTGCGTGGTGCCCACACACCGCTGTACGCAAGCCCGCAACAAGTGAAGAAAGAAGCCGCAGACCCACGCGATGATGTGTATGCGCTGGGCGTGATCTGGTACCAGTTGTTGAAGCGTGATCCGCACGTGGAAGCCCCGATCGGTTCGGAGTGGGCTGAGGAATTCCACCCGTATGGTGTGAACGAGGGCCAGACCCGCTTGTTGAATGCCTGCCTGAGCACCCGCCCGGAGAAACGACCAAAGAACACGCGTGAACTGGCCGAATTGCTGAGCCAACTCACCGTCGGCCCAAACACCGCTGGGCATGCAGCCAACGGAACCGATGGCTCGAAGTTGATCCCGATCAAAGGACACAGCACCGCCTTGCAGGCGGCGATTGCTTCCACCAAGGCCAGCGTGCCTGTGATCACCACACACGTGCCTGGTTTGGCCAGCCTGCCACGGATGATCGTGAACTCGGTAGGTATGTCGTTCATGTTGTTGCCGCCGGGTCGCGTCAAAATTGGCTCACCGGAGACTGAAGCCGGTCGACGTGAACACGAAGGCCCGGTGCATGAAGTCGTTTTCAAGAAGCCGATGTACGTCGGTATTCACCCCGTAACGCAGGCCCAGTTTGAACGAGTCATGGGCAAGAATCCATCCACTTACAACAAGGGCCATGGCGGTGGGCCGGATCACCCCGTTGAAGGCGTGACCTTCGACGACGCCAAACGATTCTGTGACCGACTTGCGAAGTTGACGGATGAGGAATTGAATACCCGACTCTACCGCCTGCCCACCGAAGCTGAGTGGGAATACGCCTGCAGGGCTGGTACGCAAACAGCGTTTAGCACCGGCGATAAACTCACCGGGAAGGATGCCCAATTCGCCAATCCCAGTGCGTTCGGCAAGAGCGGCAAACCTCAGACGGCACCCGTTGGACGAAGCCCAGCAAATGCGTTTGGGTTGTTCGATTTCCACGGTAACGTCTTTGAGTGGGTCAACGATTGGTACGACGAATACTACTACCACGACTGCCCGAGTGAAAACACGGAAGGGCCAGCCACAGGCACCATGAAAGTGGTTCGCGGTGGTTGCTACGCCAGCTTTGCCAATGACTGCCGAAGTGCAGCTCGACGAAGCCAACTACCCGGCACAGCCAACAGCATGACCGGCTTCCGCGTGATGCTGGTGACGCACGGTGCGTAGCGGAACCCAACGAAAGCGTATGATGTAGTCATCACGATGATTCAGGTGCTTCATGCGATTTCTCTTGCCGTTACTTTTCCTCACGGCCGTCGCCAGCGCTGCGGATGACAAACCCACGGTGGTTTCACTGAGCGGTTTGAAGGCCGAAGCCCCCAAGGGCTGGAAGAAAGAAAAACCGGCGAACCTGCTACGCAGTTATCAGTTCAAACTTGCCACACCGGACAAGGATCACGCCGACGCGGAAGTCATCGTTATGCCGGAGTCGAGTTCCGACGTCACCAAGTCCTTCGAGAAATGGAAGGGCCAGTACACGCCGCCGGACGACAAGAAAGCCGACGACGTCACCAAGACCAACAAGTTCGAGCAAGCCGGGGCCACGCTGCACACGCTAGATATTTATGGTACCTGGACTTACCGCGAGCGACCCAACGACCCCAAGACCGAAAAGATACTGCCCGAGTTCCGTACGATCTGGGTCATGGTGGTCACAAAAGACGAGACCACGCATATCCGCCTGAGTGGACACAAAAGCGTGGTCGAAAAGCACGAGAAGGACTTCTTCACCTGGGTGAAGAGTTTGAAGTGAGTTGTTCAAGGTGAACCGGCGACGTCAGTCGCCGGGTTGTCTTTTCTTGCGGCTAATTTCTATATAACACGGCAGCTCGCGCAGCCGGTTCACCAAGAACTACGCTTGGGCCGTGACCACCGTGTAGCCACGGTTCTCAACAGTATTCACTTGCCCAAATGTCTCGACGATCTCCGGGATCGTCTGCACCGGCATCTTGGTCACGAAGTAGAAGCGCCCACCGGGGCGAAGCACTTCACGCGCGGTGCTGATGAACAGCCGACCCACTTCGCTGTTGGCATAGTACGGCGGGTTGGCCAGCACCACGTCGAAGGCACCCGTTGGTAGGTCCGTCATCGTCGAACTGGTGATCAGTTCGTAGTTCTGCACGCCGTTGGCCTTGGCGTTGATGTCGGTGAGTTTCATGGCGCGGGCACTGCTATCAACGAACGTGATCTTGCCCGTGGCACCAACACGTTGGTTCGCCAAGCAACCCACGCTGCCATCGCCGCAGCCCATGTCCAGCACCTTGTCGCCCTGGCGAATGTCGGCCACTTCGAGCATTGATCGGCTGCCATCGTCAAACCGGCCGTACCCAAACGTGCCCGGCCAACTCTCGAAACTCATGCTTGGCGCTTCGCCGATGCGGGCATGGTAGGTCATGCGGTGGCGACGTTGGGCACGTGGTTCATCCGCCGGGTTGCGGGTACTCCAGAAAGCCATGCCCGCATCGGATCGCGGTGAGTCGCTACAGGCCCCGAACACCTTCTTGTGCCACTTGTGGAAGGCGTTGTCGCGTTCGTGTTCACTCAACGAGATGAACAAACCACCGGGAACCACGACGTGATAAGCCTGCTCGATCAGGTCGATCTTAAGTTCTCGGTCCACGTTGGTGGCTGCGGGGAAGATTACTGTCTTGTACTGCTTCGGCACGTCCCAGACGTCGCCCACGGTGAGGATGTTAGCCGTGAGCTTTTCCTCATCGAGCTTCTCTCTCAAGCGGGTCGATTGATGGGTGTCGAACTGTAAACAAGTGACGTCCTGCCCAGGCATCGCCGAGACGAGTTCCATCACGGGCCAGATCGGGCCATGCACCACCAAGACCGGAGACTCGATTCGACTGGCCACGGTGGGCACTAACTGCAAGAGGTTTTTCATGCCGGTTAGCTTATTCTTTTCGCACGTCGAGGCACACGGCCTTCTCGCCATCTCGCAGGAAAAGCTTCCCCTGTACATAAACGGGCAAGGCCCAGCACTCGCTGCCACTCAGCACGTTTGGTAGCCGACCTTGTGGTGTGTACCCCTTGCCGTCGGCTGTACCAAGCGACAATGTTCCGCGTTCACTCAGTGACAGCAGGCTGTCACCAAGCAGGAGTACACAGCCACGTTCGAGCTTGCTTTCCTGATCCGCCGGCATCCAATCTTCCACGGCGGTGCCTTCCCGAAGGTTCACGCAGGTGAGTACTGTGTTGTCGTACCCGAAGAGAAATCCATCGCGGTGAACAGTGCTGCCAATGTGATTTCGCATGAGTTTGTTTGGGCGAATGTAAACGACCTTAGCCGATTGCCCACCCGGCTCCACCGCGAAGCAGGCACAACCCCGGCTGTAGGAGGCCGACACAAACACGAAGTCGCCCGCAATCACCGGGAGTGCAATGTTTGCATCGAACTGCGTGACAAATGACTGTTTCCAAAGCACTTTCCCATCACTGGCTTGAACGCCGATGACGTTCTTTCCAGTCACCGCCACGATCTGTCTCACACCTTGGATCGTGGCCACTACCGTCGAACTGTAGCCGGTGGCTTCTGTACCCGCGGCCCAGCGGACGTCCCCGGTGATGCGGTCATACGCCACCACGGTGCCTTTCTTGCCACCAGGTTGGACGATCACCAAGTCGCCTTCGACCAACGGAGAACAAGCCATCGACCAGGTTGGCAACGCAACCTGCCATTCACTGACCAAGTCTTTCTCCCACAGCAGCGTGGGCTTGCCATCCGGTGTCGTTGGTAGTTGCAGGCAAACAAACTGCCCCAGTGCACCGACGGCATAAAGCTTCCCATCTTGGATGGCAGGTGTGCTGCGCGGTCCAGGCAGAAAGTTGGTGCCTTCGCGTCGGTAGCTCACGTCGCGGTCGTGTGTCCAACGTGTCGCCCCGGTAGCCGTGTCGAGGCAGACGATACGTTCCTTGTTGTCGATCTTGTCCATCGTGTACAACAACCCATCGACGCAAGCGAACGAAGAGTACCCGCCGCCGATGGGTACACTCCACAACTTGGCCGGTGGCTTCTTCGTCCAGTCGGTATTCAACTCTGGGGCAGGCACCACACCATCGCGGTTCGGCCCGTAAAACTGCGGCCAGTTCGTTCCGCTGACAGCCCGCTGTCGCAGGTCGGCTGTGCGCAGCTTTTCGAGCTCGGCAGCGTCCGTCGTTTCACGGTCAAAGATGTTCGGGAAGCGTGTTTGGAAGACGTTCCACAGCCACGCAATTGCTACAAGCAGTACGAGTAATCCACCAATCAAGGCGAAGCGACGGCGACGGGACATTACAACCTCTTCGCTTCAGCGGTACTGGGGATCGATTCCATCAATCGCTTCACGACATCATCGGAAGTAATGTTGTCGGCGTCGGCCTGGAAGGTGGTCATGATGCGGTGCCGCAGCACCGGCAGCGCCACCGCTTTGATGTCGTCCGTCGTCACATGGGCCCGACCCTGGCATAGTGCCCGGGCTTTGCCACCAAGGATCAGGTACTGGCAGGCACGTGGCCCAGCGCCCCAACTCACGAGATCGGGCAACCACTTGGGCGAGCCGAGTTCCTTGGGCCGGGTGGCCCGCACAAGATCCGCGGCGTAGTTGAAGATGTGATCTGCGACAACCACTTGTCGCACCACGTCCTGAAAGCGCAAGATGGTGTTACCATCGAGAATGGGTACGAGGTCGACTTTGACCCCACCGGTGGTGGCTTTCATGATTTGGATTTCTTCCGCACGCGATGGGTACTCCACTTTCACGTGGAACATGAAACGATCCTGCTGAGCCTCGGGCAGGGGATAGGTTCCTTCCTGCTCGATGGGGTTCTGCGTGGCCAGTACGAAGAAAGGCCGAGGCAGCTTGTACGTCTGCCCGCCAGCGGTCACGTTGCCTTCCTGCATGGCTTCGAGCAGGGCCGCTTGAGTCTTCGGCGGAGTACGGTTGATTTCATCCGCCAGGATCATGTTGGCGAAGAGCGGGCCGGGCAAGAACACGAACTTACGCCGACCGGTCTCGGGGTCGTCCTGCAAAATGTCGGTACCGGTGATGTCGGCGGGCATCAAGTCGGGCGTGAACTGCACCCGCTTAAAACTCAGCGCCAGCACCTGCGCGACAGTCGATACCAGCAACGTCTTGGCCAACCCCGGCACACCTACCAGCAGGCAATGCCCCCGGCTGAACAGGCTCAGCAGCAACTGTTCGACCACCAGTTTCTGCCCGACGATGACCCGCCCGATCTGATCCGTCAGGCGTTCATACGTCGCGGCAATATCGCGGATGGTGTTGGCATCGACAACAGGCGTAACAGTCGGCGGCATGGTTCGGCTCGATCGGCTTGTAGCGTTATGTTACGCGCGGCCCGTCATCGTACGGTAGAACTGCTCGAAGCGTTTACGCATGGCATCTCGGCTGTAGTGTTGCTCGACATGATCACGAGCGGCTTGACCCATCACCGCACAACTGTCTCGGTCATCGATGAGTTCCAACAGTGCAGCTTCAAATTGACCCATGTCTCCGGCTGGCACCACCCGCCCTGCTCCGCTGGATTGCAGCAACTTGGCGTTGGCGCCCACGTCGGTGGCCAGAACGGGCAACCCGGCTGCCATGGCTTCCAGAACAGCATTGCTCATCCCCTCGGAGTGTGACGGCAACACGGCCAAGTCGAGCTTGGCGAGGAAGTTTGGGATATCGCTGATGGCCCCGCGAAGCACGAAACGATCGCCTAGGTTCAACTCGCGGTGAAGTTGCTCCAAGGCGGGTCGTTGGTCGCCTTCACCGGCGACTTCGAAGCGGACGTCGAGTCGTTTTTCGAGTATGCCCTTGGCCACCCGCATCAAACCATCGATGTTCTTCACGGTTCGCAAGTTGGCCACGCAGCCGATGGTGATGGTGCCCGGTTCCCGTTGGCTAGGCACCTTGAACCGTTCGAGATCGACTCCGTTTTCGATGACATGCACACGATCCGCTGGCAGGCCATCGAGTTGCACAATCGCTTCGCGGCCGGCATCGGTGTTTGTGAGGAAGCCAGATACCCACGGGCGAATCACTCGGCTCAGGCGCTGGTGCTTCTTGGTTTGGTTGTAGCCGAGGTTGTTACGGACACGCAGCACGTGCTTCACTCCCGCAAGCTTGGCCACGGGTAGGGCAAAGTAGGCGGAGTCATGGAAGTAGATCTGCACCACGTCGGGCTTGGTTTGCTTCCAAAGTTTGAGTAATTGCTTGGCGGCACCAAGGGCTTTGCCACTGGCCAGTTTCTTCACGCCGAGGCGGATGACCGGGCAGGTGGTGGGTTCCAATGCGCGTGACTCAGCACCCTCACCGTTGAGCAGAATCAGAGTTGGTTCGACGACGGTTCGGTCGAGGGTGCGCAGCAGGGCCAGTAATTGCGTCTCGGTGCCTGCGGCACTGAGGTCGTCAATCACAAACGCCACGCGGATGGGTTGTTGCATCACCGTCCATCCGGTGCTGGGGCTGGTACGTGTGTGTCGTTTTTCAGTGATGGTCGCGCTCATTCTTCAGGCTACTCTCTGCGTGGCGCGGGCGTCAATCAAGTCCGTCAACAGGGTTCGATACTTCTCGGCTTGGGCTTCAAAGGTGAAGCGTTCCTTCATGCGGCTGACACCACCGGCAGCCAGTGTGGCCCGCAGTGGTTCATTGGTCAGCACTCGGTTCATGGCGGCGCTCAGTGCGGCGGGGTCGCCACTGGGCACGAGCAAACCGTTGATGTCATCGGCAATCACTTCCGGGTTGCCGCCAACGGCGGTGGCGATCACGGGCACCCCAGCAGCGCTGGCTTCGAGGCCAACGTTCGGTAGGCCTTCGGTGTAACTGGGGATCACGAACATCGTGGCCCATGGCAGCAGGGCGTCCAGTTCTTTGGTGAAGCCGGGCATGCGGAAGCGGTCGTTCAGGCCAAGTGCGGTGATGCGGGCTTCGAGTGCCGGGCGCTCCCCACCTTCACCGAACATCACGATACCAACGTCCGGCTGATGGCGAAGTACTTCAGCCGCAGCTTCCACCAATACTGCATAACCCTTCTCGGGGCTGAGCCGACCAGCGGCCACGATGACTCGTTTCACGCCGGAGTATGCAGGGAACTGCGCGAACAGCTTGGCCTTGGCTTCGGGTTGTGGCGTGGCAAAGGCTTTGAGGCGGGCCGCGTTATGGATCACACTCAACCGTGAAACCGGCACCCCGGTCTTGCGTACTTTGGCGGCTTGGCCATCACTCACTGCGACAACATGATCCACGAAGCGAAGATTCACCCGATCCACAGTTTCATAGGCTCGCACCTTCCAGTTCTCAGCCGTCCAACCACGAGACACCACAACGCAAGGGATGCCCACACGCTTGGCCGCCATCCGGCCCAGCACGTTCGGCTTGAAGGTGTGGCACATCAGCACACTGGCCTTCACCTGCCGAAGATAGTCAGTGAGTTCACTCAGTGTGCGGGTCATGTGTGGGGTGTCGTTGACCAACGACATCGCGGCGAAACCAGCAGACCGAACTTCTTCGAGGAACGGCTCGCACCGCCCACCTTCCGGGTAGCTCACGAACGAACTGGCGCAATCGAGATGCTGGGCCAGGCCCAGCATCTGGCGTTCCGGCCCGCCGAAGAAAGTACTCGCAGTGAGGTGAACAACGTGCATGGTTAGGCCATCACCACCTTGGATCGATCAGCCAGTTTCTTGGTGGCATTGCGGGTATCCACCACTACGCCGCTGTGCTGGACAATGAAGCCGTAGTCGAAGGCCGTGTGATCGGTCGCAATCAGCACACAGTCCTGCTCGGCAAGGTACTCCGGCGTCATCGGTTGGCTCTGCATCATCGGCAGGTGCGGCCAGTGCCGCATGGCTGGCAACGTTGGAATGTGCGGGTCGCTGTAGCTGACCTTCGCCCCCTTCTTCAGCAACAAATCAAGCAACTCGAAGCCTGGCGACTCACGTGGGTCATCAATGTCCTTCTTGTAGGCCATGCCAAGGATGGCCACCTTGCTGTTCTTCACCGGCTTGCCAGCGTCGTTGAGCACATCGGCCACCTTGTTCACCACGAACTGCGGCATGGCGGTGTTCACTTCGCCAGCCAGTTCAATGAACCGCGTGTTCATGCCGTGGCGCTTGGCCACGTAAGCGAGGTAGAACGGATCGAGCGGAATGCAGTGCCCACCGAGGCCGGGGCCGGGGTAGAAGGCTTGGAAGCCGAACGGCTTGGTCTTCGCCGCATCGATCACTTCCCAAACGTCGATGCCCATGCGGTCGTAGAGCACCTTCATTTCATTGACGAGGGCAATGTTCACGGCGCGGTAGGTGTTCTCCAGAATCTTACAGGCCTCCGCGATTTCAGGCGTGCTCACCCGTACCACCTGCGGCACGATGGCCTCGTACAGTTTGCAGGCCACATCACCACTGCGTTCGCAGAGGCCGCCCACCACTTTTGGAATGTGGCTGACGCTGTGGGTCGGGTTGCCTGGGTCTTCACGTTCCGGGCTGAAGGCGAGGAAGAAGTCGGTGCCGGCTGTTAGGCCAGTTTGCTCCAGGATCGGTAGCACATCGCCGCGCGTGGTGCTGGGGTACGTGGTGCTTTCCAGCACAATCAACTGTCCCTTGCGCAACTGCCCGGCAATCGCGTGGGTGCTGTTGATGACGTAGCTGAGGTCTGGCTCGCGGGCATCGGTCAGCGGCGTTGGCACGCAGATGAGTACGCAATCGGCTTCGCCCAAACGGTCGAAGCGATCCGTGGCCGCAAAGCCCTTTTCCTTCATCTCGACAATGGTGCTATCCGGAATTTGCTTGATGTAGCTTCGGCCTTGGTTCAGCTTTTGAACCTTGGCCCCGTCCACGTCGAAGCCGAGTACGGTGTATCCAGCCCGAGCAAAGGCTCGTGCTAACGGTAGCCCGACATAACCGAGGCCGATGATACCAATCTTGGCTTGTTTATGTTCAACTTTGGCAAGAAGTGCCGGAAACGGTTCGGCCATGCCTATCCATCCATGGAGTGCAAATTCAGGGTGCAGCGACATCATGTCGCCCTGTTGTTTTGTAAGTGTTGCAAAATGGCAGCACGGTTGTCAACCGCAAGCCGGGGAGTTTTTCTGCTGTACTCCGCTCTTGCAGAAGAATCGGTCACCTACGACGATGAGCAAATGAGCCTGTTTGAGGATGACACCCCGGCTGAGGTCGGTCGCTTCCACATCCTGTGGGAGTTGGCACGTGGCGGCATGGGTGTGGTTTACCGGGCATTCGATCCGTTACTGCAACGGGTCGTGGCGATCAAGATCATTCAATCACGGTTTGCCTCCGACGATGGCACGAAGTTCCGCTTCCTTGAAGAATCGCAGATCACGGCCAAGCTCCAACATCCCGGCGTACCACCGGTCTACGATGGCGGCGAGTTACCGGATGGCCGACCCTATCTGGCCATGAAACTCATCAAGGGCCAAACCCTGGCTCAACAACTCAAGGCTCGGTCAGCCCTCGGCGAGCAACGCGGGCAGTTTCTGCAAGTGTTCGAGTCCATCGCCCAGACGGTTGGCTTTGCTCATGCCAACGGAGTCATTCATCGAGACTTGAAACCAGCAAACATCATGGTGGGGGCTTATGGCGAAGTCCAGGTGATGGACTGGGGACTGGCCCGCAGTGCCGAGCGTGAGGAGCAGAAGAAAGCCACAGACGATCAACTCTCCGGCGGGGCGATCTTTGAAACGATGGAAGGCGCGATGCTGGGCACGCCAGCATTTGCTGCACCGGAGCAAGCCCGTGGGGAGCTCGACCGCGTTGATGAACGAGCTGATGTGTTTGGCCTGGGTGGATTACTGTGCATGATCCTTGCCGGCGTGCCGCCATTTTTGGGCACGGATGTGAAATCGACGTTAGCACTGGCCATTGTGGGCGACATCAGTGAAGCAGTGGTAGCGCTGCATGCTTGCGGGGCAGAACCGGAGTTGGTTGACCTTTGTTTGAAATGCTTGGCCAGCGACCTAGAGCAACGCCCAAGGAATGGCACGGCCGTGGCTTCAGCCGTAGCTGAATTCCGGGCCAGTTCTGAAGCCCGCTCTCAAGCAGCACTTGTCGAACGAGCCAAGGCCGAAACGGAAGCCCTGGCCCAGCGCAAACGCCAACGGCTGCTTTTTAGTGTATTAGGCGTGTTGTCGGTGCTCATGTTGCTGGCCGCGTGGCAGTGGTTCCGCGCAACCGTGGCCACTGGCGAAGCCACCGAAGCCAAAATGCAGACCGACACGGCCTTGGATCGTGTCACCAAGGAAAAGCAGGCGACTGCCGAGGCCTTGGACGTTGCCACAGAAGCCCGTCGAAAGATGTTTTTGTCCGTCCGGCGGGTACACGCCGAATATGCCAATGAAATGAACGAGAGGCCACGCTTGCAGCTCGTGGATGGAAAGAAATACTACACAACTCGCCAGACCTACGACCTCGAGATCCTCCGTCCACTCTGGATGAGTTTTCAAGAATCTCCCGATGAGAATGGTCGAAGATCGGCAATGGCCATTGAAGCGGAGCTGCGTCTTGCGGCGATTGAAATTGACCTAGGCCAAGGCGACCAAGCGCTGAATCGATATCGCAGCATCGAGCGTGAGTTAAGTGAACTGGTCAATGAAGAACCGAGCTTCGACCATCGCTTGCTGTTGGCCTACTGGCATCGTGGGCTGGCCGACATTTACGATCAAAAATTCGACTACGCGCAAAGCATCGCGTATTACGCACAAGCCGCCAAGCAAGCCGAGGAGTTGTCTCATCTTGATGTTCGCTCCGTCGCGGCAGATCGACTTACCGTGCTCTGCTTGTGGGAAATGGCCAACATCGCCGAGAGGGGCGTCTCCGATGGGCTCCCCTCGCCCGCCGGGATGGTCAGCCCCACGGATATTCCGTTGGCCGCCTTGGCCAATGCGAAACTGCTGAAGCACATTGTGTGGGCGATGCCGCAGACAGATGTACTCGATGGCAGTAGTGAGTCACGTAGTTTCACATCGGTTCGTCAGCGTGTGGCAGCGCATGCGCTCGACGGACTCTTACGATGTTGGAAAACCACACCGACAACTCCAGAAACCTGGCAAGCCGTGACAGAACTGGCCCAAGCCAGCAGAACGTGGAAACGCGGGACTCACACGAACTATGAAATCCTTGTTCGCAGCGAACTCGAACGATGCAAACGTCTTGAATCAGCGCCGCTGGCGGAACAGCTTTTCGGGTATGAACGGTTGTTGAAGGAATTAGGAACGCCGGAAGCTCGTGGATCACGCATGTACGATGTTCAAGATGCAACAGAATTGTCACTCAGCGTGCTGCTGGAATTCATGCGGGCTTTGGGCAAAGCCAAGGACGTCAAACAACTCAAGGAATTTGGCTTGTCCTACTCGAAAGGCTTGGACAAGCTGACGAGAGAAATCGAACCCACTCCAGAAATCTGGGTCAAGAACACATCAGCCGACTTGCAGATTTTCCTGAGCTCAACCCTCGCGCGGTTTGAGCTTTCGACCATTCAGGAGATCGACGAAGACATGAAGAAAGCCAACGGCTGGTTGGCCACCTTCAAAAAGATGAAGCCAGGCGAGGCCTGGCAGCACGAACTTGGCTTATTGAAGGAGTGCGAAGCCCGGTTGGCTAAAAGTCGTGGTGATCTGTTGGCCGTCCGCAAAGCACTCGACGAATGGCAGGCAAACGGATTGCTCACCGAAGTGTTGATCAACCACGTCCGCTGGCATGGTTGGTTGGTGAATGAGCTTGTCAAAACCACGTCGCTGGGCGAGGCAAAGAAGTTGGAGATTCGCAAAGACTCCCTCGCCCGCACCACCTTTATGATCGGCTTGATCGCAAAGCACGATCCTCTCTCGCTACCAAAACTCTTTGAAGATGCCGAGATCGCGCCACTCCGCAAGGATGAAGCGTTTCAGCGCGAGCTGGACAAGCACAAGTCGGTTTTACTCCGCTCGTTGCCAAACGCCACGACGCCGGGCCAGCAACCCAGCCAGCGGTAGCAGACCCATGGCTCCGATGAAGATGGTGCCCGGTTCGGGCACGTTCAACGGGGCTACGCTCAACACCACTTCCGTGCCGATGTTTGCAGGAGTGACGCGTGACGCATCGGCACCTTTGAAGAGCATGGCAATTGGCCCTGATGTAAACCCGACAATGCCGGGGGTGTACATCGCACTGCCGATGGCCACACCACCACTATCCGATGGCGTGTCTAACATCACCCCGGTCTGTGATTGGTACACGCCACCATCCACACCCTCGACCCAGTTGGCATACGCCCGACCGGGAATGGTGATGGTGTTCGTAGCCCCGGTGTTCAGGTCGGTGATCTCTGCGTTGTAGACGAAGAAAAACTCGCGCTGCTCAAAAGTGGATGTTTCTTGCGTGTTGCCAGTCGGGGTGATCCATGCCGAAAGGCCTGTGAATGTAGCAATAGACTGCGACAAGCCTGGTGTCATGTCGAAGTTGGCTTCACTGGCGAATGTGCCCGGCAATGGAGCGAACGGCGTCTGCCCGCTTTGTGGTGTAATACTCGATCGCACCTTGACTGGGATCGGCCCAGCGAAGGCGAATGTGCTGCAGCACAACAGTGCAAGCAACGCAAAGATACGCGGCGTGGTCATGAAAAGGCCTCATCCTGAGGGTGAAAATCCTGGTGAAACTAGTGAGTGTGGAGAATCGTCTTGGAAATCTGGGTAGGATTCAAGCCCAATCACATGGGTGGATGCACCTTTTGATTTCGGCATGGAATCGACCTCTTGACAGAGCCGCGCACGAAACGAAGTGCAGTAAGCGGTCAAGATTCAAACACCGCTTACTTCGCTAACGCTTCGTGCGCGGCTCTGTGCCGAAATCCATAGGTCTACCCGGCATGGGTGGGTCGACTGGCCGTTGACGGGATTTGAGCCTGCATGCGTGAACGGCAGAAGTTGCTATTCAAGCCGCCTGCCGCTCACGCATGCAGGCTCAATTTCTCTCTCAGTTGATCCGTTACAGGGGATGCACATGGCCCATTTCTTGAACGAAATTATGAAAAGCCGAAAGTTGAGGCTCGCCTGTTCGGTTACAACCTCCCTAACTTAACAGTACTGCTCTCTTCAACTTTCGATCTGGAGATGTCTGATGCAATTCGGTCGGCAAATGCTTGCTACATACTTCTGCTTTGTCTGTGTCGTCTTCGCGTGGGCAGAAGATCGAAAGAAAGTCACCGGTGCAAACTGGTCGCTTGCTCAAAAATTCACCCGGGAATTCGTTGCCCAGCATGTGCAGGAAGCGTCGATTTCCCCGGTCTTCATCGGCAAGTCCGATGCCTTCTGGTACGCGGTTCGCCATCCGGAGGGCACCAAGTATTGGAAGGTCGATCCGGATGCGAAGACCAAGGTGCCTCTCTTTGATCACGTCACGTTGCTTGCTCAACTTTCCGAACTGTCCAAGAAGCCAATCGATGCCGTGTCGATGAGCCTGCGCGATATTAAAGTTGCGGATGATGCGAAATCCATGAAGTTCAACTTTGGCACCACCCAGTACGAGTACGACCTGGTCGCAGCGACCATGAAGAAGCTTGGCAACGCACCACCACCTGAACTGCCACCCGGTGGCCCGGGCGGTCGCGGTGGCCAACGCGTGGTCGAGGAAAAGAAAGACGAAGAGAAAAAGGACGATCAAATCAAAAAGGATGACGAGAAGAAAGTCGAGCAAACAACACCACCTCCTCCGCCAGCCAGACCAGCGGGCGAGGACAGCTACCGTGTCTTCTCGCCGGACAAGAAGAAGTACGTATATGCCTACAAGTTCAATCTTTACCTAGCCGACGACGGCAAGGAGACCGAAGCTAAACAACTCTCGACGGACGGTGAAGAAGACTACGGCTATGGTGGGGGATTTGGTGGTGGAACTAGTCGCACTGTTGGTGAGATCCAGAAGCCACAACCGCCCAGCGAACGCAAGACCCGGCCGAACGTGACGTGGTCGAAGGACTCCAAAAAGTTCACCGTCAACCGTCAGGATCGTCGGGGCGTCAAGGAACTGTTCCTCGTGGACTCGATTGCCGAGCCACGTCCAGCGCTGGAGCGTTACCGATATGCGATGCCAGGTGAAGAGAACATCAACAAAAACGAGTTGTACATTGGCGATGCAGAAGCCAAGTCGCTCACCAAGATGAAAATGAAGTGGAAGGACGAAAGCTACAGTTCGACCCGCTTCGGCAAGACGTCCGACGACTTAGAATTTATTCGCCGGGATCGTCTGCTGCGTAACGTGGAGATCTGCCGACTCAACCTGAAGACGAATGAAGAGAAGTGTCTGATCGTAGAAGGCTTCGATGCTGGCTATCTCGATTTCCAAGCTCCGAGATATGTCGAGGAAACAGAAGAAATGATCTGGTGGTCGGAACGCACAGGCTGGGGTCATCTGTATCTCTACGACACGAATGGCAAACTCAAGAACACCATTACAGCGGGTGAATGGAGAGTGAGTCAAATCGTGGATGTGGATGTGAAGAATCGCTTGCTCTACATCCAAGGCAATGCCCGCGAACCAAACGAAAACGTCTACTACAACCACCTCTATCGCGTTCGGTTCGACGGATCGGATCTGACATTGTTGACACCCGGCGATGCAAATCACCGGTTCAATTTGTCGCCATCAAAGAAGTACGTCGTCGATAGTTTCTCGCGGATCGATCTTGCACCGGCGGCGGTGTTGAGGGATGACAAAGGCGCGGAACTGATGAAGCTCGAATCAACCGACATGACTCGCCTAAACGCGACCGGTTGGAAGTTGCCCGAGGCCTTCAAAGTGAAAGCGGCGGACGGCATGACAGATCTGTATGGCAACATGTGGAAGCCGTTCGACTTCGATCAGTCGAAACAGTACCCGATCATCGTCTACGTTTATCCCGGCCCACAGACGGAAGGTGTGAACCACACGTTCACGGCTTACAGCACGTTTCAACAGATGGCACAACTCGGGTTCATCGTCATTCAAGTTGGGCACCGTGGCGGCACGCCGGAACGGTCGAAGGCCTACCACAACTTTGGGTATTACAACCTCCGGGATTTCGCACTCCTCGACAAAAAGGCCGCGATCGAAGCCTTGGCCGCACGGCACCCTTGGATCGACATTGATCGCGTGGGCATCTACGGGCACTCCGGTGGCGGCTTTATGTCGGCCGCGGCCATGCTCCAGAAGCCGTACAACGAGTTCTTCAAAGCAGCGGTCGCAAGTGCAGGGAACCACGACAACAACATTTACAACAACTCCTGGTCGGAACGTTACCACGGCATGAAGGAGGTACCGGTCGTCGATCAGAAAACCACGACGACTACAGGTACTCAAGGCACGCAACGTGGCACTGGCCAAGGGGGACAAGGACAAGGCCAGGGTGGCCGGCGTGGCCCACCACCACCGCCAGATGAAGATGATGAGCCTGACGTAGCACCTCCGCCCGTTGTTGCATCAGCGTCGGAGACCATCAAGAAAAAACTCGATGCGTTGAAGAGCCGACTGGATGCTGCACTGATGAAGAAAGAAGTTGATCAGGCTGAGATTAAGATCATCACGAAGGAGATCGAAAGCCTGATGAAGGAAGTCGACGATGCGAAAAAGTCGCTGACGAAGACCGAAGATAAGAAGGAAGGCGAGAAGAAGGTCGAGGAAAAGAAGGACGTTGTCAAAGAGGGCGAGAAGAAGGATCCGCCGAAGATGAAGTTTGAAATCCGCGTGCCCACCAACGCGGAGTTGGCGGAGAACCTTAAAGGCCACTTGATGTTGGTTCACGGTGAAATCGACAACAACGTCCACCCCGCAAACACCATGCGACTCGTCGATGCGCTCATCAAGGCGAACAAGCGGTTCGACATGCTCATCATCCCCGGTTCCCGCCACGGTTTCGGGGTGGCCCAGCCGTACTTCACCGATCGCATGTGGGACTTCTTTGCTGAGCACCTGCTCAGTGACCGACAGACAACTGCGAATGGCAAGGAACGAGTCAAGAAGTAACTGTTTGCGTGAGGCGAGTTACCAGCTTGCCTCACTTCGGCTTCTTGGGCTGCGCTACCATTTTTGCTTCGTTTGAATCCGTTATGGAAAGTTGAAAGGCCTGATGCTCTTCCATTTCGACATTGGCAATTGAACCTGCGATTTGCGCGGTGATGACACCTCGCACGCGGAACTCCTCCGCTGCCGAGGCCGTGCGTTGCGATTCTGAATTGAAGTACATCCTTCCGTCAGCAGTGATGGGAACGAACTTTGCTTTTAGCAACTGGAATGGCAGTTGATTGGCAGCACCAGCCGGTGTCGACTTGTGATCGATGCGATGTCCATAGTCGATGACATCGAGATCCGATTTGGGGGTCGGCTTGCTCCCTGCTACGAAGATCGTTTTGCCGGCCCAACTGCCGAGGGGGCCCCAATCGTGCGCTACCGGCTTCGTCCACGTCGCTTTGTTCTTGAGCGCGAGTGCCGGTTGAAAGAAGGTGAGGCCCGCCAGTTCTTTCCACGCGTCGGCATCCAACAGCGACCACAAGCGAACCGTTTGGCCGAGCGCCGCTTGCTGGCCTTCTTGCACGCGGATGGGATCCTTCACACCCTTCACCGTCGCTTCGCCAAGAGTGTTGATGGCGATCTCGAACTTCGCACCGATGGCCTTTTCCAACGCCTCCGTCAACGTGGCCTTCATGTCGGCGTCAGCCTCGATCAACTGAGTTTTGCGAATCGCTTGCTCGACGACAAACGAGCCGTCCGGGTTGACTTTCGTGATCGTGAGTGATGATTGAATCGAATACTTGGCCCCTTGGCTTAACTCAACACCAGCAATTTGATACGCAGATTTGCGGCTGAAAATCACAAGTTGGTTCAAAACGTCGCCGACCTTGTAACCACCGAACGGTTCACGCTTCACTTCAAGTCGACCCACCTTGGGCGGCACGGGTTCGATGTTCAACGGCACGATGGGCTTGGGCTTGATCGGTTCCGGTGCTGGTGTCTCAGGGCGAGAATTCGGCAACTCTGCCGGCTTAGGTTCGTCTTTTGTCGTGGCTGGCAACGCAGTACTCGGCACGGAGGGTACCGGGACTTTTGCTTCGAGAACAGGTTCACTCTTCGGTGCAACAGCCACTTCCGATCCACGTGGACGACCAACAACATACCCTAGCAATCCCGCTGTCGAGATCATGCTCAGCACCGCGATCAAACTGACAATCCAGAGTAACGCCCGGTGCCGATTCGTAGTAACAAC
>JBBRME010000004.1:0-49986 GCA_038230995.1 Gemmatales bacterium | reverse complement strand
TCATGCCCGGTGGCAACTACGGTTACTTCCCACGTGGCCCAGGTCAAAGCCACTGGCACGAAGAACAACCCGGCATCGTCCACAAGACGCTGCGTACGGGCTTCGGCAGCCCCACGGGCATCCAGTTCTACGAAGGAACCACGCTGCCCAAGCAGTACCACAACACGCTGATGCACTGCGATGCTGGCCCACGCGAAGTGCGTGCCTTCACCCGTAAGGCCAAGGGGGCCGGGTACGAGCTGGACAAAGCCCTGATGCTGACGAGCAGCGACAACTGGTTCCGGCCCAGCGACGTTTGCACCGCCCCGGATGGCAGCGTGATGGTGGCCGACTGGTACGACCCTGGCGTCGGTGGCCACGGCATGGGCGACTGGACACGAGGCCGGGTGTATCGCCTGAGTTCGGCTGGCAGCAAGGGATATAAGGTGCCGGAGGTGAAGTTTGAAAAACAATCATCGGTATTCGAGGCAGTAATCAACCCTTGTAATTCTGTCCGCTTGCTGGGTATCGAATCATTCGCAACGCTTATGACAGGAGGTGCACAGATCGAACGTGAGCAAATTGTGAAGTATCGAGCTGACAAACTGTTCTTGATTCGACTGGCAAATCTACAAGTTGGCATGTCGATGAAGAACACCACTGATCGACCGCCAGAAGCGAATCAGTTTTCGAGTCTGCCAGGTGTGCCAAAATCAGCGACGCAACGTTTTTTCGCTGCACACCTGAATAGTCGAAGTGATTACATGCTCGCGTACATTTTGTTCGCGCGTGGAAGTGATGGCAAAGACCTAGAGCCTAAAGAGTTCGCAGCTCGGAAGTTCGCAGCGTTGTTTACACCAAAGGAATCAACGGATTTCGATTATGCTCGTGAACTATTGTTGCTGATGCGCGGTTCCAAACTCGACGAAGCGGTGAGCCTTTACCCACATTTTGCCAAGCTCTATGACGGCACCGACCGTACCTACCTCAGTGCCCTGAACATTGCCTGTGGTACCGACCCCGAACGTCGAGACAAAATCCTCGCGGACTTCGAGAAGCACTTCCCCGAGTGGAACGATAAAGTTGCGGACCTCGTGTGGGAACTGCGGCCCAAGAGCATGATGCCTAAGCTCGGCAAACTCATGAGCGACACCAAACTGACGGCTGCCCAGAAGGCCCGCATCGTCGACATCCTCGCTGCGTCGGATGACATCTCAGCAGGCAAGACGATGCTTGGTTTGCTCAAAGGCAACGCCGCCGGTGAGGTGAAAGAGAAAGCCCTCGCCAACCTCAAACTCTTCCTGCCAACTAAGTGGAAGGACCTGACCAAGGGCGACGAGTTGAAAGTGGCGATTGGCAGTCTGCTCAGTGATTCCGAGGAAGCCAAGCAGATGACTGGCATGCGGCTGGCGGCAGCGGCCAACGACACCACGGCAGTCGAAGCCATCAGGATGGCCTGGGCGAAAACACAAAGTGCAGAACTGCGGGCCGAAGCCGCGCAGGCGCTCGGCCGTCTCTACTGCCCGGAAGCGGTGGAGGCACTGGGCGGAATGTTCGTAGGCGCCGCGTTCGGCAAGTTCGATCCGGTTCCGCCAATTTACGCCCTTGGCAATCAAGTCACGGGCCGAGTCGACACCCCGGCGTCCAAGCGTGCACTCGGCTTGCTGCAAGAGTTCCTGACCGATGCCAAGTTCACGGGTGACCCAAAGTCGGCCTCATTTGTGAAGGCGGCGTTGGAGGCGCTCGCCGGGTCACGCACCGGCACCGGCTGGTTGCTCAAGCTGAAGGAAGACGGCAAGTTCCCGGAAAGCCTCATGGCGGATGCTGGCCGATTACTGCGCAACAGCCCCTTCCAGGGTGAACGCAACAAGGCGATGATCCTCTTCCCTGCCGCTGGCAAGCTCGACCCGAAGAAGCTGCCGCCAATTACGGAACTCATCAAGAAAGTCGGCAACATCGAGAACGGCAAGCAAGTGATGGCAAAGAGCATGAGCAGCGAAGTGCAATGCCTGAAGTGCCACATGATCCGTGGCACCGGCGGCAACATCGGGCCAGACCTCAGCATGATCGGCAAGAAAGGCAGCAAGGAAAACCTTTACGACAGCCTACTGACACCAAGCAAGGCGATTGCCGACCAGTACGTGAGTTGGAAGCTCGACGCCGAGGATGGCCAGAGCATCACCGGCCTGCTGGTGGGCGAGACCGAGACCACGCTGACCATCCGCGATGCCAACGGCAAGGACTATCAGTTCCCCGTGAAGGGCACAGAGAAGCGGAAGGATGTCAAGTCGATCATGCCGGAAGACCTCGTCAAAACCCTGACGAAAGACGAGTTGATCGACGTGGTCGAATACCTGATGACCCTGCAAACGCCAAGCTTCACACCGGACTCCTGGTTGATCGCTGGGCCGTTTGCTTCGGACATGAACATGAAGCATGGGCCAGAGAAAGCACCATTCGACATTGCCGCCAAGTTTGGCGACGTGACTTGGCGTAACGTTCGAAGCGGGGCCAACGGCTACTTCGATCTCGCCGAGTTCCACGGCAAGAAGGGTGTGAACAGCGTGAGCTACCTGTACCGCGTCATCGACAGCCCAACCGAACAGGAAGTGACGCTGCTGGTGGGCACCGACGACGGTTGTCGGCTCACTGTGAATGGCAAGGAAGTGCTGAGCCACGACCGCGCCGAGGCCGCGAAAGCGGGCCGCGACACCGTCAAGGTGAAGCTGAATAAGGGTTCCAACACCGTGCTGATGAAGATCAACAACGGCGACAACCCGCATGGGTTCTACTTCACCATCGACGGTGGGTTGGATCTGAAGATCGGCAAGTAATCACTTCGCCTCGACAGCGGCTTTCAGTTTGGCAAGACCCGTTTTGGCGACGTCCAGCGGGTCTTGCTTCCAATACTCACGGTTGAAGAGTTCGAGTGACAGGTAACCGCCGTACTGGATTTCACGCAGCATTTTGAAGACATCCTTGAGCGGGGCAACGCCATCGCCGGGGTAAACGCGATCTTGATCGACGATCTTGCCGGGTTCGATCTTCGGGTAGTCGTTCACGTGGAAAATGCCAATGGCCGAGCCACGTAGTAAGGCCAGCCCACCGAACGCACTACCACCCTTGTAGAGGTGGTACACATCGGGCAACACGGCCCCGCCAGTCACCCCGCATTCCATCGCCGTCAGCACGACTTCACCCAACTTGCTCAGGCTCTTGCTGTGCCCCCACAGTTCGACGATTGGCGTCACGGCCATCGACTGACCAAGTTCAACGAGAGCGCGATAGCGTTGAGCAGCTACCATGGCCGAGACCGGTTCTGCGACTTTGCCCTCATCACGTCGGCTCCCTCCGCCAGTGGCACCAACCGGTGGTGCGGCCAGTCGGCTTCCGCCAATCTCCTGCACCATTCCCATGTCACGCTTGGCTTGCTCCAGCCCCTTCTTGCGACGAGCTTCGTCGTCTACCAGCCACTCGGCGAAGCCAATCGCATTGGGCACCACCAGCCCGGCATCAGCAATTCGCTTCTTGAGATCCTTCAGCGTCCCGCCAGACTTGGTGTATTCCTCCAACTCCTGAATCCACGGCTCGATGGCCGTGTACCCAGCCTTCGCGGCGATGTCGATACTCTCGGTGATCGGGCGTGGCTTACCCCAGTCGCCGATAGGTTGGCGAATGGTGGACGTGTTCAGGCAGTAGTTGAAGCTCGGCTTGGCTTTGGCTTCTTCACTATGAACAGCCGATGCAGCCAGTAGCACCGCACCACCTGTGAAGAGGTGGCGACGAGAAGGTAGATTCTGAGGCATGTTGATTTTCCTTGAACGAGTCAGTCATATCCAACGGGGCGACCGTTCACATTTGGTCGTACTTTTGGTTTGAGGAACTGATCGTCCGGCCCTTCAGGCAGCACACCGAGGATCGGTGCGACTTTGACTTCGGGCACAGTGGGACTGAGGTTCCCCGGCTTGGTTGCCGCCTGGCGACCGTTGTTGTCTTGAGTGACCAGCGTTGAATCTTTGGGTACGTTTGACACTTCACCACAGCCAACAAAGTAGTTACTCATCAGAGTTATCTTGTGCGACTCCGAAGGAGTACCCACGACCCGCACCGCCGCGTTCGACATGGAGTGAAACGTCGAGTTCTCGATGTTGATTTCTAACTTTTTATCTGTCGGCAGAGGCTCGACCCGCACTCCGAACTCGAACTTGAACAACCGGCAGTTCCGCACCAATAACTCAGCAGTGCCGTCAATCAGAATGGCCTGACCTGTGCCGTTGCCTTCGAGTCGACAATTCGACACAAAACCATGTGCCGAGTTCGACAAGTGCATTGCTTGTTGCAAAGCGGCTGAGCCGACCACGCGGCAATCGATAAACGAGACTCCGGTATTGGACTCGTTCTTGATATTGGCCACACGGAAACCTGTCGTCTTGCAATTGCGAAGCGTCACCTTCTCGAACTGAATGCTGGTGCTGGTGCCGAGGACAACGACTGCATTGTCGGCTTCACCGCCGACATCCATCTCAAAACCACGGATGACGATCCCCTCACAGTTTTGCATCGTCATCACGGGTTGAACAACGCCACCTTTGATGAACTTGTACTTCCACTTGGCCACTCCGCCGTCGCACTTGGCTTCTATGCGGATGTTCTTGAGCTTACTCATTGCGATGTATCCGAACTCAAACTCCTCATCCATCACGTAGATCGTGTCGCCGGATTTCAACCCACCGCGAATCTCGGCGAATGACTTCACCACGGTGGCTCCGTCGGGCACAAGTTTGCCAGTCGTATTCAAGTAGATGGTACGAGTCAAACTGGTGTCATTCGCGTTTGCAGAGTCACCGTTTGTTGTTGATGAAGTCGTTTTGGAATTGGCCAAAATCGCCACGAGCGTGACCGTGGCGGCAACGATAATTAGGATTCCACCTACGATCAAGCCGATCACCACACTCTTGTTGCTCTTCTGCTTAGGTTTTTTTCGACTCGGTTCTGGTACTTCTTGCTCGGCTGGTGGGTCGATCTTTGCTGGTGTTGGCTTCTTGTTCTTTTTGCCTGCCGTCGTGGGTGCAGCGCCAGAACTGAAGCTGCCGAAGTCGTCACCCGCAACCGGTTGCTCAGGCTCAGTTGGCGGCAGTGCTACCGAAAGTGTTGCTGGTTTTCGAGTGGTCGTAGTTGATGTCTGCTTAGCAGCTTCGCTGACGACAGGTAGTTTTTCCTGCGACGAAAGCGACTGCCAAAAGTTATCCGGCGCTGGTTCTTGCTGAGGAACTTCAACAGGTTGAACCGAAGCAACCGGCGGGGCAACGGCGGGCTTGGCAACTGGTTTAGCTTGTAATAACGGAGGTGGTTTGATAACCACAACTGGTTTCGGTGGTGCTGGCGGTGGAAGTGACTCGATAACTTTTGCCGTGGTCGTGGGCACAACGGCTGGCTTCGCTGGTATCGCACCGGACGGCTTCTTCACAGGCGGGGCCGGAGGGGCAACAATAGGCTTCTTGACTTGCAGTGGAGGCAATGGCGGTGGGGGTGGTGAAACTACTATCGCCACAGGTGGAGGCGGAGGCGGAGGTGGAGGTGGAGGCGGTGCCGGAGACGCAGCGAACGAACTAAAGTCGAACGGCGATGCCTCTTCTTCAGATGGCGGTGATTCCGGTGAAAATGGTTTCACATGAACTGGATCAGTGGCGGGCGGCGGTGGAAATGATGCTGCCGAGGCACGCAAGCCAAGGTCGGTGCCGCTCGACATCGACGGTATGCCGATCACCCGACCGCTTGCCGCTAACGACATCTTCGGCAGCTCATCTTCCGTTGGCGGGCCAATTGGCGATTGAATCCATCCGGCCAGGGCGGCAATTAACTCAGCAGGGTTTTGAAATCGTTGATTTGCTTGCTTGGCAATCATCTTCTCGAGGATCGACACTAAGTCGGGGGGAACATCGTTACGAAAAGTCGATATAGCAACCGGGGCTTTCGTCTGATGCCAGAGGAGTTTCTGCGCAACGCTGCCATCCGGGAAAAGAGCCTGACCCGTTAGCAGGAAATAGTAGGTGCAACCCAGGCCATAGATGTCTGCACGGATATCCACACTGGAACTGTCGATCGCCTGCTCCGGTGCAAGGTAATCCGCTGTTCCCAGCACGTTTTCGTCATACTTCTTCGTGAGATGGTCGTCTTCATCCGGGTTGAAGAAGCGTGCGAGTCCTAGGTCGAGCAACTTGACCACGCCAGAACGATCCACCAGAATGTTGGCCGGTTTAATGTCGCGGTGAACTAAGCCCATCTCATGGGCGTGCTGCAGCCCCACAGCAGTACCGTAGATGTAATGAGCGGCCCGCAGCCATGTGAGTGGGCCGGATCGTTTGACCAAATCGTGCAGATTGGTGCCGTCAACAAATTCCATCACCAAAAAGTGCAAGTCGCCATCTTCGTCGATGTCATAAGCTCGCGCGATATTCGGGTGATCGACCGATGCCACGGCCCGTGCTTCGCGGTAGAACCGTTGAAGCGTGGCCTCATCTTTGGACTTCGCCACAGGTAGCACTTTCAGGGCCACACGTCGTTTCATCAGCTTGTGTTCACACAGGAACACTTGCCCCATGCCGCCTACACCAAGTCGCTCGAGCACCTTGTATTTGCCAATGAAGAATCTTTTCCATCGTCCTTGCAGCAGCTGTTCGGCTTGAAAATTCGTCAGCAAACCGTCACGCACCATGAGCTCACCCAGCTTGATGGGGTCACTCGTATGCTCACCAGATGCCTGCAGCCGATCAACGTAAGTCTTAACACGCGACTCATCGAGTACGCCGCTCTTGGCAATGAGGCTGTACAGCTCTTCGTTGGTGGCGGGTACCGGCATAAGTCGTACTCGATCCGGTAATGCTTTCAGTATCGTCGTCAATATAGTTCAAAACGAACAACTCCGAGAACGAAAACCTTTCGTCTCGGAGTTGATGGCAAAGAAAATGTCGAACTTGCTTACTTCTGCTCCGCGCCCATGTTCTTAGTCGTGTACTCGCCCCGCTTCACTGGACTGCCACCAACAGTGAGCGTACCTGTCATGGTAAGGTCTTCGGTTTGTTTGCCGAAACCGAACCACAGGATGGTTTTTTTCTCGCCGGGCTTGAGTTGGTCGAACTTCCAGACGATGCGATGCGACGCTGCATCGTAACCCGGGCCGTCGCTTGCCCGCAAATCGGTGAAGCCACTCGGCAGTTTGACCTCGTAGCTGACGCCACGAATCGCCTGATCACCTTGGTTCTCGATGACGGTTTCGTAGGTCGCGGGCCAATTCTGGTAAAGCGTCTTCGGCCCGCCCATCGTCAAGGTCATACGGGCTTCCATCGTGGTAACCTTCACTTCTTGTTCAACAGATTCGCAACCTTGCCCACCAATGCGAACTCGCAACCGACCTTCCCCGCCTTTGATCACGGTCATATTCAAGGGGATGATTTCGGTAGCCCCGGCGGCGATGCTGGCCAGTTCGTTTTCCAAGTCGCTACCCTTTGGATGGCTGACAACATCCGATAAAAGCGTGCGGATCGTCACTTGCTTGATGGCACTGCCGCTCGGATTCTTGATCTTCAAAAGCACTTGCACTGGCTGGCCAACGAAAGCGGTCGTCGGTGAGTCAACACTGAGTTGTAGCTCAGGCTTCGTCACTTTTACCGTTTTGCTATCAGTAGCCGAGCTGAACGTGGCATCGAAGCCGCTACGGAACTCCGTAACCGTCGTACCCGATTGTGGTTGGAACTTCACTTCGACGGTGCGAGTTTCGCCAGCTTGCAGTGTGCCCAATCCCCAAGCTCGTTTGCCACTCCCTGGTGCAGCAACCTGCCCTGCTTCAATCAGTTCATACCCGCTGCTCCACCAGCCTGTCAGCGTTACTTGCTCGGCCGCCTTGCCACCAGAGTTTGTCACCGTCACGCTAGATGTCACGGTCTGTCCAAGCGAGATCGTTTCTGGCAATTGCTGCTTGACGGAAAGCATTGCTGGACCAGTGATCAACGTAGCCACGGTCATCATCGACGGTGCTTGCAACGGTGCCGGAGTCGTGATTGGTACCGCGATTGTGCTTGAATTCGACGGTGCGGGCGTACTCGGCGGCCCGTAGGTATAGTTGATTTGTTTTGTGTTGTTCGGAGTGCCGACGGAGGTTGTTACCGGCGCAGCAAGCGATGGTGTCGTCGGCATCGGCATTGCGTCAAACGACGAGCCGGATGCTGGCAAAGCAGGCATAGCAACAGGTTGCGGCGTTGGTAGCGTGGTGTTGCCCGAGGGCGTGCCCGCCAGAGGATTTGATGGAAGTGCAACAGGTGCAGGAGATTGTGCTGAAACAGCCGATGCTGTTGCAACGATTGAGACCAAATACCAGCGAGCTAAACGATTCATTCCCTGACCCCCCGCGACCGTCGGTTCAAGCCAAGAGCAGAGCCACGGCCGTAGGAACCCTACGGCCGATGACCCGCACCTGAATGTACCTCCCCCGAAGCACACCCTGGCCTGCAAGCCCCCCGACCTGCGAACGCGGCATATCGATTGTTGGCCCTTCGTGCAACAGTGAATTTTGCACGCACCGTGATTTTTCTCAAACAGGCAGTGTGTGTTTTGGCAAACGGGGCGAGAGTGGGTAGGGTCATGGGTTACAAACCCACGCACCTCTACATACATTTGCAACACTCTCCACGCTTTTTGAATTCCAAGAGTTTCACCATGTTGCGTCTTGCTCTGCTGACTCTACTTCTTTGTCCGCTTGTAACGTGGGGCCAGCCAACCCCTGCCGACGAAGCCAAGGCACTCAAGGAATACGTTCGCGCGAACTACACGAAGTTCGAGTACGAAGTGCCGATGCGCGACGGCGTGAAACTGTTCACCGTGGTTTACTTGCCCAAGGACACCAGCAAAACCTATCCGTTCCTGATGCACCGCACGCCCTACGGCGTCGGCCCCTACGGCGTGGACAACCCCAATGACCGCGTTACCAACTGGGCCAGCTACCTGAAGTCGGGTTACATCTGCGTCAATCAAGATGTCCGTGGTCGGATGAAGAGCGAAGGCAAATTCATCGACATGCGACCGCACAATCCGAAGAAGAAAGACAAGGAGATCGACGAAAGCAGCGACAACTTCGACACCATAACTTGGTTGCTGAAGAACATCGAAGGCCACAACGGCAAGGTCGGGCTGCTTGGCATCTCTTACCCTGGCTTCTATGCCGCGTGCGGCATGATCGACGCTCACCCGGCGCTCAAGGCCGTCAGCCCGCAGGCCCCCGTGATGGACATGTTCGACGGCGACGACTGGCGACACAACGGGGCGTTGCTGCTGGCCCACAACTTCGGGTTCGAGCAAGTGTTCAACAAGATGACCCCGAAGCTGTACAGTCGACCCGGCAGCACCGATTTCGACTACGGCACTGCTGATGGCTACAAGTTCTTTCTCGACATGGGGCCTTTGGCCAATGCCGACATCAAGCACTTCAAGGGCACTTCGCCGTACTGGAACGATTCGCTCAAGCACGGCAACTACGACGACTTTTGCAAGAGCCGCAACCTGCGTCCGCACGTCAACAATGTGAAACCTGCCGTGCTTACCGTCGGCGGCTGGTACGACGCCGAAGACCTCGCCGGTACGATTCACTGTTACCAGCGTGTGGCCGCGACCAGCCCGGACTGCCCGCAGAACGTGCTCGTCAAGGGGCCGTGGGTTCACGGCGGTTGGTCACGGGGCGATGGCGATGGATTGGGGCCGGTGAAGTTCAACTCCAAAACGAGTGAGTTCTATCGCAAAGAGGTTGAGTTCCCCTTCTTCGAGCAGCACCTCAAAGATGCAAAAGCAGCGGTACTGCCCAAGGCAGCACTCATGTTCGAGACGGGTACGAATCGTTGGCGTCGATTTGATACCTGGCCACCGAAGGACGCCGAGAAGGTGACCTACTATCTCGGTGCGGATCAAGCGTTGAGCCGAGCCAAGAGCAAAGCGGAATCCTTCGATGAGTACGTCTCCGACCCTGCCAAGCCGGTGCCCTACGTGGAGAAAACCATCGTCACGATGGACAAGGAGTACATGACGGCGGACCAGCGTTTTGCCAGCCGACGGCCCGATGTCATCACGTTTCAATCATCGGTGCTCACCGGCGATGTCAACATTGCAGGCCCGATTGAAGTCGAGCTTTACGTCAGCACCACCGGCACCGATTCGGACTGGGTGGTCAAGATTATTGATGTCTACCCACAGGATTACCCCGACCTTGATCCCAACCCCACGGGTGTGAAGCTCGGTGGCTACCAGCAACTGGTGCGTGGCGAACCACTGCGTGGCAAATACCGCAACAGCTTGAGCGCACCGGAACCTTTCGAGCCGGGCAAACCCACGAAAGTGAAGTTCACGCTGCCGGATGTGTCACACTCGTTCCGCACGGGGCACCAGATCATGGTGCAGGTGCAAAGCAGTTGGTTCCCGTTCATCGACCGCAACCCGCAGACGTTTTGCGACATCAGCACCGCCAAGCCTGCCGACTTCAAAAAAGCCACGCAGAAGGTGTTCCACTCAGAGGCCATGCCTTCTGGAGTCACATTCCGCGTGGTGAAGTAGGGACACCGTCATGAGCAAACCCATCAACATCCTCGCGCTGGGCGAAGTGCTGTGGGACGTCTTCCCCGATGGCCCGCGTTTCGGTGGTGCCCCGGCGAACTTCGCCTGTGCCTGTGCGGAGATGGGTGGTGAGCGTGTCCATGTGCAGTTGGCCAGTGCCGTGGGGAACGACCAACTCGGCGACGAGGCGAGACAACGCCTTTTCAGTCAACGTGTGGATGTATCACTGATTGCCACTCGACCGGAACCCACCGGGCAGGTGTTGGTGGAATTAGATGCACAGGGCCGTGCGAGTTACCTCTTCATCGAAGACCCGGCGTGGGATCATCTGGAACTGAACGATGAGTTGTTAAGTGCGGCCAGGCAGGCAGATGTGATTTACTTCGGCACGCTTGGTCAGCGGTCAGCAGTGTCACGCGAAACGATCCGGAGCTTACTCAAGGCAAGTTCACCCACCTGCCTACGAGTGTTCGACATCAACCTTCGTCCACCGCACTGGACAGCGGCCGTCTTGTCATCGAGTTTCGACTTCGCCAACGTCGTCAAACTGAATGATGAAGAACTTCCGCATGTCGGGAAACACCTCGACACGCCAACCAGTGCACGCTTTGCTCTGCTGGAGCTTTGCTCACGATACAACTTGAAAATCGTGGCCCTCACCCGTGGATCGAACGGTTCGATGGTGTTGGATTCCACTGGAACCTTCCATGAACTCCCGGCCAAGCCGGTGAAGATCGTGGACACCGTTGGTGCAGGCGATGCGTTCACCGCAGCCCTCGCGTTGGGCCTAGCCTTTGGACATCCGCTGGACAAGTTGCAACAAGCAGCAGTGGATGCCGCCGCATTCGTGTGTACCCAACCCGGTGGTACACCGGTGTTTCCGGCGGGGATGTTGATGCCCTGAACTTAAGTTGATCGACCACGGAGCCGTGCAGGACGATACCAGGAATCCTTGGTGGCCAATAAGTAGCGATACGCCTGCTTGAAGTTTGCCCGTGTCGCCATGTTCAGGTAACGAACCCAAGTGGGCTTTTCTTCTCCACGAAACCAGGCCAGGTGCGCCAGGGCCCAACCGTACATCGGTGGTGTCATGTATTCCGGCTTGATCAACCCGGATGCAGGCCACTTCGAGTTCTGGCTCCGGTAGTTTCTTCCGCCGTTCGCCAAAAAAAGGCCAAGTCCGAAATGCACCACTGTGAGATCCGTGAGAAGTTCATTGTCGTAGACGTCTGAAAAAATCCTGCTCTCGCCAAGCAGTCGGACGTGTGCCAACTCGTGAGCAATCGTACCCACCAAATCCATCGGCTTGTCGAGCTCTGCCTTGTCGATGCTAATGACAGACTTTCCGTCCCCTTCGTGATATGTACCCGCAGCATCTGGCACCGCATCTCCATGCTCATTGACAAAGCCAAGTTTTCCTGCGTTGGAAACCAATTTGAGCGAGACAAAATCGGGAACAACATCCATGTAACCGCAAACACGGTTGAGCAATGCTCGAACTGCTTTTTTAGAGCCGTCATATGGATCGGGGAAGAACTCCTGTGTCGGCAGCACGACAGCTCGACCGCTGAAAGCGTTGTCGTTGAATTCCGTTGCCAACCATTCAAGCCGTTCTTCGACCCAATTCTTCGCGGATGGATCGCAAGGGCAAGTAGGTCGGAACAGCCAATCGAACATGATTCATCCAGGTATTGAAGGAAAACGATTCTCAACATTGACCAACTTAAGCGTTGCTATGGTAGTAAGTGGAATTCATGCTTCGAGAGGCAGTTCATGCGCCATGTTTTTATGATTGCAGTGACTTCGATTCTCTGCTCCTCAACCTTCGCCCACGACCTCTGGCTGGTTCCACCGGCGAAGGCCAAACCGAAAGAGAAGGCCAATATCACAGCCATCTCCGGCACTAAGTTTCCAATTGGTGATGTGGCACCGGACACCGCGAAGTTTGCCAAGCGCTGGGCACTAGCGCCCGACGGCACCAAGCTCGAAGTCGATGCCGAAGGCACCAAGGACAAAGCCGGGATGATGAGCTTCACTCCGCAGAAAGCCGGTGTGTATTTGCTAGCCGTTCAGTCGAACCCAAAAGTGCTCAAGTTGGAAGCCGAGGCTTTCAACGACTATCTCGTTAGCGATGGGCTATCGCACATCTATCGACTTCGGCACAAGGAGAAGAGCCTGAACCAAGCGGGGGTCGAGCGTTACTCCAAGTCGCCCAAGATGCTGTTGAGGGTTGGCGATGCTAGCGACACCGACGTGAGCAAACCGATGGGCCTGCCGTTGGAAATCGTGCCGCTGAGCAATCCGAGTAAGCTCAAGGTCGGCGACACTTGGAAGGTGCGTGTACTGTTTCAAGACAAGCCGTTGGCCGGGGTATTCCTCGGTTGGGATCACCCTGGTGAGGGCGACGACGTGCAGGGTACGCTTCGAACCAACGCCAAAGGCGAGGCGCTGATTCCGATTGCACAGAAAGGATTGCTGACGATCCGCCTGACGCACATGACCCGTCCCAAAGCTGCCGACTACGAGTGGGAATCGTTCTGGACGACACTCACGGTGCATCTGCCGGAGTAGGGTCTATCCACTCTCACAGCTTTCGCTGAGTGGTCGTCATGCGCCGGAACCGCCGTACTTGCCACCACACAACGCCAACGATCAAAGCGATGACCGGCAACCACGGCACCAGCGACACGGCGGCGATTGCCAGGAACTTACCCAGGTTCACTAGCGCCTGCCACGAATTGCTGAACGCATTGGATGCATTGCCGCCGAAGGTCTCCTCGCTTGGCGGAACATAGTCCTTCTTTTCTTCGATGCCCAGCCGGATCGTGCTGAAGCTTGCCTTGTTCGCCAAGAGTCTCGTGCGGCCCTCGGCCTTCTCGATCTGCTCGCGGTTCCGAACGATCTGGTCGCGTACCTTCATCAGTTCGTCGAGCTTGGCGTTCTCACGCTTCAAGAGATCCGTTAGCGCTGCTTCCTCCGCTTTCAACGCCTTGATGCGAGCTTCGAGGTCGGCGTATTCCTCGCTCACATCCTCGCTCTTCGAACTGTTGCGTGTGACGCTGCCGAGCTTGCTGCACGCCGTGCGAACATCTTCGTACTGTTCGACCGGTACGCGCACAGTGTAGTCTGCCTCGCGGCGGTTGTTGCTCCGCACCTGCACGTCCGACTGTGCGATGTAACCCGTAGCGGCGGACACGATCTGTTGCACTTTCGCGGTAGTAGCGTCGAGTTCATCCACAATGAGGTGCATGTCGCCGGTGAAGATGATCTTGCGCGACACATCCACTGGTGCGGCGGGCTTGCCCCCAGCGGCGGGTACTCCGTCGGCATCTCGATAATCATTCCGCGGGCTGCTTGAAGGCTTGATGGCGCTACCAACGGGCTTGAACGACTGCTCTGACTGGTTGCCACAACCAACGACGGTGAGCATTAGCAGGACGAATAGGAGATGTCGCATGAGTCGATTCCACCGGATGTGCATCTAGCTTCGCATCATGACGTCTGGAATGCAACGACGCACAAAGGAACTTCAACAGCAATCACAATAGACAATCCCCTGCTACCCGCTACAACATACCATTCACGGATGGGGGCGCTACGCCCCTTCTTCTGTTGATTGGCTACCGCTTTTACCCCCCTTAGGTGTGTGATGATCGTTGCCTCTGCTCCAACTGCTACCGTTCGACACGATGTGAAGAATCTCGCGCTGGCCGCCCAAGGCAA
Organism: Gemmatales bacterium; assembly: GCA_038230995.1. Classification (GTDB taxonomy): domain Bacteria; phylum Planctomycetota; class Planctomycetia; order Gemmatales; family Gemmataceae; genus JALHQU01. The sequence goes on along the minus strand of JBBRME010000004.1, from coordinate 35,691 downwards.
GAAGCGCATCCTGTGGGCCGACGCCGACATGCCGGTGCTCACGCAGATCCGTGAACGCCTCGCTGAAGAAAAGCCCTTCGCTGGCCTACGCATGGCTGCGTGTCTGCACGTGACTGCCGAAACTGCCAACCTCGCACGCACCCTGAAGGCCGGTGGAGCCGACCTGCTCCTGATCGCCTCGAACCCGCTGAGCACACAAGACGACGTGGCCGCGAGCCTCGTGGCCGACTTCGGCATCGGTGTGGCCGCGATCCACGGTGAAGACGGCCTGACGTACTACAAGCACCTGACGATGGCACTGGAACACCAGCCGCACATCACCATGGACGACGGGGCCGACCTCGTGAGTGCGATGAACTTCATCGCACTCAACTGGCTCGACAAGTTCAACGCCGACCAAAAGCCCGTTAAGGAATGGGCCGAGAAGTTCACCCCTGAACAACGCAAGACGGTGTTCAAGGACGTCATCGGCAGCATGGAAGAAACCACAACTGGTGTGATTCGCCTGCGAGCCATGGAAAAGGATGGCGTCATCCAGTTCCCGGTGATCGCGGTGAACGACGCAGACACCAAGCACATGTTCGACAACCGCTACGGCACCGGCCAAAGCACCATCGATGGCGTCATCCGCAGCACGAACATGCTGGTGGCTGGCAAGCGCGTTGTGGTTGCTGGCTACGGCTGGTGTGGTAAGGGCGTGGCCAGCCGCGTACGCGGGCTGGGTGCTCAAGTGATCGTGACGGAAGTGGACAGCATCCGCGCTCTCGAAGCCGCGATGGATGGCTTCCAAGTGATGACGATGCACGAAGCCGCCAAAGTGGGCGACCTGTTCATCACCGTCACAGGCAACAAGCACGTTCTCGCAGCGGAACACTTCCCGCTGATGAAGAACGGTGCGATGGTGTGCAACAGCGGTCACTTCGATATCGAAATCGATCTCGTGGCGCTTCAAGCACTGACCGCCGATGTGAACCACGCTGTTCGTCACGAAGTGGACTCGTACAAACTGAAAACCGGCAAGACGATCCATGTGATCGGTTCGGGTCGCCTTGTGAACCTCGCCGCTGCGGAAGGCCACCCAGCGAGCGTGATGGACATGAGCTTCGCCACGCAAGCCTTGGCCACCGAGTGGTGTGTCAAGAACAAGGGCAAGTTGGAGAAGAAGGTCGTCAAGCTGCCACGCGAAATCGAAGTGTTCATTGCCACGGCCAAACTCAAGTCGATGGGGATCTACATCGACTCGATGACCGCTGACCAAGCCCATTACAGCACAAGCTGGGAACACGGCACGTAAGCACTGCGACAACTCGACACAAACGAAACCCAGTGGTGTTACCACTGGGTTTCGTTTTAGAAATCTGGCTACTTCTCAAAAAGTCCATGTCACATGCCAAGCTCGCAATGAGCTCCTGCTAGCGATAACCCTTCACGCTGAAGTCCGACCCGTAAATGACATGTACAGAAACATGCTGAGCTACTGCCCGGTACCGTACTGGTTGTGTCTCGTAGATCGTGCGAACCGGCTCTACTATCGTGTTACCAGACTTGAGTGCTGCTAGACGATATGCAGGATTGCATCGAGTTGTCGTTGAGCTGCGTGAAGTGAAGAGAACTTCGTCTCGATGGACTGTCGTGCGGCCGCGGCAAGGGCGAACCTTTTCGCATCATCGTTCAACAACATTTCGATGGCTTCTCTCATTGCACTCGGGTCGTTCGGTGGCACGACCCAGGCATCGTGTCCGTGGGTCACGAAGTCCTTGCTGATGGAAGATTCGGTCACGATGACGGCTTTGCCCATGGCCATCGCTTCAAACAATGCCGTCACACCACCCGGGCTGTCCATAGGCTGTAGCGGTACAATCACCACACTGGCGGAAGCGTACAACGCACGAAACTCGACATCTTTTAGCTTGGCACTATTGAACTCGATGTTCGGTGAATTTTGTTCTCCATCCGGTCGCCAGCGTGTTTTAAGTACGACACGATGCAACAAGCCTGCAGCGGCTTTCAACAACGTGGCGTAATCTCGCGTTCGGTCATCGCCAATCGAGAGAATCGTCGTTTCGGTTGTGTTGAATTTGGGATGGAAGAATTGGTCATCGACGTAGTAACCGATGGACTCCGCGACGCCGTGAACTTCCTTGGTACTTTTGAGCAACTCCACTTGTCTGGTCGTGAGCATCAAGAACCCATCGAGTCTTTTGAAAACACGACGCTGCACCCACTGCAAAAACTTCCAAGGGTTACCGAGGCTGGCATCCCACAGCAGCACCTTTGGGCGGAACAACAGCAGTCGTCGAAGCAGCAATAAGAAAAGTGCCGATGATTCCGTAACGCAGATGATGGCAGTAGCTTTGCGACACATGAACAGCACACGGAGTGCCCGCAGTGGATCCAACCCACTGAGATAACCGCCGTTCTTGGCCAACGGGTTCCAAGGAAATTTGAATGGGTTGATGACGCGGACGCGGACGCCGAGTTCGCTCATCCGCCGTCGGCCAATCTCTTGATCGATTGTCGTGCTCGAATCAACCACCACCTGCCCAGTCGGCCAAGCGGCAGGTGGTAGATACACAATCTCGATTGATCGATCAGACGGCGGCAAGGTCACGCTTGGCCCCAGGTTTGGTCTTGGCCCGATCGGCCAAATTTTCGGCCAGCTTTGGGTGAGGAACCAGATAGTTACCAATGGCGAGATAGTCCACGTTCCCTAGTAGAAACGCACGCACGGCATCCACCGGGCTACAAATGATCGGCTCTTCATGCATGTTGAAACTGGTGTTGATGACCACTGGGATGCCGGTGCGTTTTTCGTAGGCCGAGATGAGCTTGTGATAGCTCGGATTGCTTTTCGGCGTAACCAATTGCGGGCGTGCCGTGCCATCTACGTGTACCGCTGCTGGGCTGTGACCCTTCATCCAATCGGTACAGTCGAAGGTGACGGTCATGAACTCTGCGGTCTTCTCACAGCCATCAAGGTTCTTGTAAAGCTTCGGGGCGAACTCGGCCAAACAACTCGGCGCAAAGGGCATAAACTCAGTGCGTTGCAGTTGATGGTTTAACCATTGGTTCACTTCCGGTTCCTTGGCCGGATACAGTACGCTACGGTTGCCAAGCGCACGTGGCCCGTATTCCATCCGACCGTTGAACCGGCCGATGATGTGATCTTGGGCAAGCAACTCGGCAATGCGATCTTCGGGTGCATCAAAGCGGTCGTATTTTAGACTTTCATTGTTGAGTGCTTCTTTGATCTGCGTCTCGGTGTAGTCTGGCCCGAAGTACACGTTGTCGAACCCGCCGACCTTGGTCATGGTCTCGTGGCCGAACACCAACATCGCTGCACCGGTGCCGCAACCACCGTCGCCCATGTTGGGGTAAACAAAGATACTTTGCACACCTGCCGTTTCACGCACACGTTGATTGAGCTTCACGTTGGCATGCACGCCACCGCTCATCACCACGTTGGTGTGGCCGGTTTTCTCAATCCAGTAACTTACCACTTGGCGGGTCACTTCTTCAAGGACGTACTGATATGCCGCGGCCACATCACGCTTGGCGAAGTGCGTTGAAAGGGCACGAGTGAAGTAGTGGTTCTGCCCACAGTTCATCCGCATTTGGCCGTCTGTGGTATCGAAGCGAGCCAGCAAAACATCGGCAAGATGTTTCGGATCACCGTAGGCGGCAAGGCCAACGATTTTTCCCTCGTGTCGGCTTGGTTTGAAGCCGAGGCCACTGGTGACGTGTTCGTAAAAGATGCCCAACGAGTTCGGGAACGGGAAGCGGACGAGACTCTTGATGCCGGTTTCGTCGGCCGTGTACACTCCACCGCACATACCGCTGCCGTAGCCATCCAGCGTGACAACTAAGGCCTGTTGATAAGGGCTGGCGTAGAAGGCATTCGCGGCGTGAGTGTCATGGTGTTGGAAACGGCGAAGTGGCTTCTGATCCAGCCCCAGTTTCTTTAGGCCGTCCGCCAGTTCTTGGCTCCACTTCTTATGCTCACTCACCGCCGTTTCTTGCCACTTCTTGAAAACCTTGTCATGGGCTTTACGGTCAAGCTTCGGGTTGCTGGCGAGCTTCTCGTACACGAATCGCTTGTACCAAGGCTTTGCTGGCATGAACTCCGAGGCTTCAGTGTCGAGGCCGGGGATGTGACTGGAACGATCCACCTTGTAGCCGGCACCGACTTTGCCGCGATACAACTCGCAGCTTCGTTTGGTGATGTTGCGTGGATACTTTTCGTCCAAAATTACGCTATCGGCGATGAGCCGAGCTTCTTCGTCCCAGTCGTAAAAGGCATACGCCACGGCATCAATTTGATCGGGGTTCCAGCCCAAGCGGTTCAGTCCTTCCTGGATGGCACGATACGGGAAGCCGCTTTGCAGCTTCACTCGGCTTAGTCGTTCTTCGCCACAGGCGAAGAGCACGCGGCCGTCTTCCATAAAGCTGACGTTGGAGTCCTTATCAAGCGGGCTGATACCAAGCACTTTCATCGCGGTTGGGCCTCAAGGGTGTGGGCAATTTCGGTCATCGTGGTTGGTACGAATTCCGGCCAGCTTCGTAACAGTTGAAGCACTTCCTTCATCCGTTCAAGCAGTCTTTGCACGCTGGCATCATCACGGTTGTACGGGCTGCCCCCGGCCAACAACGACGAACTGTGCAGCGTGAAAGAAACAAACGGCGGCCGGAGAGTTCGCAGCACGTTCAAGAAACTTAGCATCCGTTCGCCTATCGGGTTCTCAAAATTTAACCAGCACCGGGAAACGATGTTGAGTCGATCAAGAATGCCGGTCAATCGAACAACTCTGCCAAGCCGAGAGTCCGCAGCTTGAAGCCACTTCGCACCTCGACGTTGATTCTTTGAGGTGTTGCCAAAAGTCAGCGGTAGTTCCCAGATCGGCTTCGCAGGATCTTCATCTGCCAGCAATCGCACGGGGGAAAGAGTCCTATGGCGATAATCCGGTGCACCATCGTCGGGCCAAGTAGTGCCGGGCACAATGGAGCAATCGACCCAGAGGCCATGCTTGCGCAGGTAGCTTTGTATCTGTGGGCTGGAGCTGTAGCGACCGCCTCGGTAGCTGATTGGTGACAATCCACTGTCACGGAACGATTGCAAGGTGCTATCGAGCTTCGCTTGCTGAACTTCCCAGGGTAAGTTGTGCAGGTAGCTCTCTCGCGTCGAAACTCTGGGAGTCGTTGCTAACGGTGGCGTATTCCACGGATGGATATGCAGGCCGATCTCTGTGTTTGGGCGTTTGGCCAGTGTCTGGATAACACGCCGACTTTCAGTGTGAGTCAGCACTGCGTGATTAACGAAATACACAACGGCTGTGCCAGTGCTTTCGCAAAGGTCGTGGAACGCGGGCAACTGCTGGATGTTGCGCAGGCTGGTAGGGCCAGTCGAGTAACCACTGTCCCAGTCCCACTCTTCTTCGGTGTCCACCGTGACTCAATATTGATTGGGGTAGGTCATTCAGGGAGTTTACGAAGCGGCTGGGCGAGGGCATACCGTCGCAGAATGTAGTCTTTGGGAATAGAATTGAAATATAGCTGAGAGCATATCGTCATGGCTGCTGACTCCGACGCACCAAAACAAGAAGCAGAACTTGTTGCCTACCTCGATGGCGAGTTGGCTGGGGATGCCGCAGCTCAGGTGGATGGAGAGCTTGCCAAGAATCCACAGTTACGCAAACAAGCCGAGCAATATCGCAAGACCTTCGACCTGCTAGATCATCTTCCACTTCCCGAACCCTCACCGAATTTCGCATCGCGCACACTGACACAACTGCAACCCAATCTCAGCCAGCAGCAGAGAGTCAATAGTTCACACCGTGTCTGGCGGTTCTATCTTCTAGCCTGTTTGTTGATGCTAACGGCCGTCGCACTTGGCTTGGCCTTCCCGTTTTTTTTAAACAATCCGGATCCACGTAAGAACGATGCCTCGCTGGATGATATGCCTGTTGTTGAAGCATTGCCGATGTACTTCGCGGCGGACAATCTTGAATTTACACGAAGTCTCGATGCCGCGAACCTTTTCCCGGATTTACCAAGGAAACAAACCGAACTGGTCCGCTACAACTCGCATGAACTCGATCAATTGGTAACGGCGTTTCGTCAGCTCAACGTGAACCGTCAGCAACAACTCCGCCAGTTTCACGCCGAGTTGCAGGCATTGCCAACGCAAGAACGACACGACCTCCAGCAAACGCTGGAGCAATACTCAGCCTGGGTTGAGCGACTACCTGAATCAACTCGTAAGCGGGTACTGGACGCAACAGCAGACAAACGACTTGAAGCAGTGACAGATATCATGGCCAAGCAACATCAAGACTGGCTGCCTGAACAGAAAAAGAGCGGACTCAAACAATTGGCTGTGACCGAGCGCTTAGAGTTTCTGCAAGCCTACGACGACACTGAATGTTCGCGGCAACAAGAATGGCAACTCGCACAGCGACAATGGCGCGACATGAAGGAGATGGGCGATGCCCCACCGTGGCCGTTCAACGATGAAAAACTGACGAAAGAAATCGACGAATACATCCGAACGGTGTTGGGCGCCGAGCCTACAAAGCTCATGCAGTCTCTCGATAAGAAGGCAGACCTGCCAGCAGAATGCAGGTTGTCGCGCGAAGAAATCCTCGACCTGCGGCGCCGCCGCGAGGATGCGTTCAAGAGCCAATACTGGCTCACGTATGGTCAGTTGCTGCTTCGGCTGTCGCGTGCTCATTCCACACTGCCTCGTCCGAAAACTGGTGAGGTGGTGGTGCGGCCGATGCAAATCAAGAACCTGCCGGTACGTGAAGCCGCACTCGCCAAGTTTGCAGTGGGCAAATGGCCGGAGTTTGCCCTCGATGTTGCCCGTCGCAACCGCTTGGATGCCAAGCAAAGCGAAACGCTTGGCCCCGCAAGGCAGGAAGACTTCAGTGATGCACTTCGCGAAGCGATCACGAAACAGTTGTTGCCGAAGCTCTCTGCGGAAGAAAAGAAAAAGCTCGATGGCTTCGTGGGACGCTGGCCCGCTTACCCTGAAGAAATTATGAAGCTAGCCGCAGCGAAGAACTTAAGTCTGCCGGAAGTGAGCCTGCCGGGGGATCCAGCAAAGTGGAAGAAGTACTACGAACTGCCAGGCGCGCGATAAACTCGTGAGTCCATACGCACAGGTCAATGGAATGTCGGCAGCGGACTACGCACCTTCGGATCGAATGCCACCACAGAGCCGCGAGGCCGAACGCGGAGTGCTGGGCAGTGTGCTGCGCGACAACGTGGTGCTGAACGACCTGCTCAACATCATCCAGCCCGACAACTTCTACTACGACGCGCACCAGAAGATTTTTCAAGCGATTCTCGACATCTACAACGACGGCAAACCCGTTGACCTCACCATCCTGTACGAGATGTTGAAGCAGCGCAAACAACTCGAAGACGTTGGCGGTGCTGGCTACTTAGCTGAACTTTGGGATGCCGCACCCACGGCAGCGAACGCTGAGTATTACGCCAAGATTGTGCGTGACAAAGCCGTCATCCGCAACTTGATCCACGCCACCACGGAACTTCTTCGTGACTCCTACGACGGCGTGATGAGTGCTGATGAATTGCTCAGCACCGCCGAACGTAAGGTGCTGGAAATCGCCGAACGCGGAACCGTTGGCGTGACCAAGACCTTGGGCGATGCACTGATCGAAGCATTCAATCGCATTGATGCGAAGGCTGCTGGTCAGCACGCGGATAGTGGCATCCCCACAGGCTTTGTTGACTTGGACAACCTGACCGCCGGGTTACAGAAGAACGAACTCATCATCGTGGCGGCCCGGCCCAGCGTAGGGAAAACCGCCTTTGCCCTGAACCTCATTCGGCACATCGTCGTGGAAGAACGCATGCCTGCGTTCTTCGTCAGTCTCGAACAGGCCAAGGTGGAATTGGCAGAGCGATTGCTGTGTAGCCAAGCTCGTGTGGATAGCCACAAGGTGCGCAAGGGTAACCTCGCTGGTGAAGATATCCGCAAACTCATCGAAGCCAACGACGTGCTCAAAGGCAACAAGGATACCGGCTATGTGAAGTTGTTTCTCGATGATGCACCCCAGCAGACGATGCTCCGCATCGCTGCGAATGCCCGCCGACTCAAGCTCCGACACGATTTGCGCATTGTGGTGATTGACTACTTGCAGCTCATTGAACCGGAAGATCGCAAGTCGCCACGACAAGAGCAGGTCGCTCAGATCAGCCGACGGTTGAAGTTCCTTGCCCGTGAGTTGCAGATTCCCGTTGTCGCTCTGGCCCAAGTGAATCGTGGGAGTGAAGACCGCCAGGATCACACCCCGCGGTTGTCCGACCTTCGCGAGTCCGGCAGCATCGAGCAAGATGCCGATACCGTGCTGATGCTGCACCGCCCTGCCCGCTTCGATAAAAGCCAGGAAGACAACATCCTTGAAGTCCACATCGCCAAGCAACGCAACGGCCCGACGGGGCAGATCACGTTGACCTATCTGCGTGAGTACATGCGGTACGAGAACTACGCGGCTGACTTGGGTACTGCCGGTTATCCGTAGTTACTTCCACATGAGACGAGCATTGCCAGCAATGGTGCAAGTCGAATGATCTGTCCTCGATGGATCCGCACCTTCAAGGGCGAAAGCATAGATCAAACCTCACAGCTCCGCGACAATTCGCCGAACGAGTGCCCGCAGCTTCGGTTCGGCTTCGCCAGCCGTGTGGATGATCTCCGGCAGGCTCACGGGTTGCAGCGAATCGGCCAGGCACATGTCGGTAATCACACTGAGGCCCAGGTTCCGCATCTTCCCATGCACGCCCACGATCACTTCCGGCACCGTACTCATTCCGACCACGTCGGCACCAATCGACCGCAGGAAGCGGTATTCGGCGCGAGTCTCTAGGTTCGGCCCTGCTACGGCCACGTAGACGCCCTGCTGCACCGGCAGCCGTTCCTCCAAGGCCACGCGTTTGGCCAGGGCCAGCAAGTCGCGGTCATAAGCAAAGCACATATCCGGGAATCGCTCGCCAAGTCGTTCATCGTTCGGGCCGATGAGCGGGTTGGCACCCAGCATGTTGATGTGATCTTCCATCAGCATGATGTCGCCACGTTGGTATTGCGGATTCATGCCACCACAAGCATTGGAACAGATGAGTACCGAGCAACCAAGTGCCTTCATCACGCGCACAGGGAAGGTGATCTGCTGGGCGGTGTAGCCTTCGTAAAGATGGAAGCGTCCTTCCATAGCCAGTACGGTTTTGCCACCGAGTGTGCCACAGACGAGTTGGCCTTTGTGGCTGGGGGCCGTACTGCGTGGGAAGTGCGGAATGCTGGCGTAAGGGATCTCGACGCGATCAGAAATTTCATCCGCGAACCTGCCGAGGCCCGTGCCCAGCACGATACCTGCGAGTGGTTGTTTAGGGAACGCCGCACGAACGACGTTGGCTGCTTCCTGAATTTGCTCGTAAAGTCCGCTCATCGAGGCCACCTGTTGCGTGTTGTCATGGTGAAGTGTAGTGTTCTGTTGCAGAACGCGTGAGAGATGAACTTGAAACAACAACTCTGGCCAGCGGCCGGGCATTTTCAAGAGGTCGCAAAGAGGCCGTCGATGCTAGCACCGTGTGCTGTAGACGTGCTGACGCCGACAGCGAACGACCAGCAGGCAGACATTCTCGCGCGTTGTGGTGCGCGAGACATCGTGCATCGCAACGGTGTTGTTGCGTCGCTCTCCTTGACCGGACGAAGTTTTATCACATTTGGTACAGAGTTACTGGCCCAACATCAGTTGGAAGAAGTGCGGTTGATTGCATGTGCGTTCCTCGTGAATGAACTTGCGTTGTGCCAGCATTGGCGATTGATTCGCCGGGTGAACCTTCGTGGAAATCAACTTGGCTTCGCTCAGATTCGGCGCTTGATCGAATCTGGTTTGTTGACACACGTTGAAGCCGTGGATCTCACTGACAACGGACTGTCGGTTAGCGATGCTGCGGAACTTCACGCGGCCTTCCCGTTGGCAAGTTCTGCGAACTCGATACTTTTGTGAAATCAACACGAGCACAACGACGATGGCTGTTAACCTGCCCCCACACTATCACGATGCGGATGCCCGCTACAAGAAAGCGAGCACCGCAGCAGACAAGCTCGTGGCACTCCGCGAAATGTGGGTGTTACTTCCAAAACATAAGGCGAGTGAGAAGCTGCAGGTCATCCTCAAGACCAAGATCAGCGAGCTGACGGATCAAATCGAAGCGGAAGCAAGCGGGCCGAAGAAGGCAGCACCCGGTTCGTTCAAAGTTTCTCGCCAAGGGGCAGGGCAGGTGGTGTTCCTCGGCCCACCGAACGCTGGCAAGTCGGCACTGCTCGCGAAGTTGACGAACGCCAAGCCCGAGGTGGCCGCATACCCCTTCACGACGCGTGAGCCAATTCCGGGCATGATGGACTTCGAGAATGTGCGTATTCAACTTGTTGATCTACCACCAATCACGGCAGATCACTATGACTCCTTTGTCACCGACATCACCCGTGGGGCCGACGCAGCCCTGCTGTTTCTCGACTTGAGTAACGACGACGGCCCGACGGAAACTCAGGCCGCGTTGGATCGACTGCAGAAGTCTCGGCGCGTACTCGTCAAAACGAAAACCGAGAATGACGACCCGACCACGTACTTCCTACCGACGTTCGTGGTGGCCACGAAGGTTGATGATGAAGCTGCCGACATCCGGCTGGAGTTGGCCCGTGAATGGTTAGGTGATCGGTTTGATCTGTTTCTCGTGAGTGCGGAACGTGGCGATGGCTTGGCAGAACTGAAATCAGCGATCTTCCGCAGCCTGAACATCATGCGCATCCACACCAAACAACCCGGCAAACCAGTTGATACCAGTGGGTCGCCATTCACGTGTCCGGTGGGTAGTACCGTGGCCGAGTTTGCGGGTGTGGTGCATAGCGACTTCGAGGAATCGCTGAAGTCGGCACGCGTCTGGGGGGCCGGTGTTAAGGACGGCCAAACGGTGAGCCGGGATCACGTGTTGCAGGAAAACGATATTGTCGAGTTGCAAGTCTGACCCAAAACCGACAAGATACGCCCATGACGGAAGACCACGAACAAGATTCGGCGACGATCACCTCGTACATCGTGCGACACGGCTCGATGCGCTACCTCGGTGTGTTCATCGCACCAGCGTTCATGACGTTGCCACGCAATAGCACTGTCATCACTCGTACCGAACGTGGCACCGAGGTCGGTACCATCCTCGGCCCTGCAACTCCGCAAGCCATCGCAGCGCTGCCAGACCCAACAAGCGGGGAGATTCTGCGAGTTGTCGACGAGCAAGACGAGAAACGCATCACCGACATGAGCATGCTGCAAACTCGGCAATACGAGATTGCCACGTCGTTGGTGAAGGGCCATCGCTTGGCGATGCAAATCGTCGATGTTGAGCAACTCTTCGGCGGTGAACGATTGATGTTCTACTTTCTGGCCGAGCATCGCGTAGACTTTCGCGACTTGGTCAAGAGCCTGGCACGCGAGTTCCATACCCGCATCGAACTTCGGCAGATTGGCCCACGGGAAGAAGCAAAAATCAAAGCCGACTATGGTGACTGTGGCCGACCAGTCTGTTGCAACAGCTTCCTCGTCGAGATGCCGCAGATCAGCATGCGGATGGCAAAACTACAAAAGAGCACACTCGACCCGAACAAGATTTCCGGACGTTGCGGTCGACTAAAGTGCTGCTTGCGCTACGAACAAGATGTGTACGAGGCACACCAAATCGAACTACCAGCCATCGGTACCCGAGTGGTGACGACGAATGGCCCGGGACGGGTACTTGCCCAGGAAGTTCTGGCCCGACGGCTGCTTATTGAGTTTGAAGATGGACGACGGCTTCCAGTACCCGCAGCAGAGGTGCTCACAAAGATCACTGCGACGGGCAATGATGCACGAGGCATGAAGGAATGATGGATCAAAAACTGGTCGAGTACCTTCGCAAGGATAGGCGGTATCCAGCTGAAGCGTATCAGTTCCTTTGCGATGCATTGGAGCACACGCAAGAACTGTTCGACAAACAGCCCGAAGAATGCGACGATCCGGAAACTGACTACCATGTTAGCGGGCAGGACCTGTGTCGTGGAGCATGTTCGTTGGCAGTGCGAGAGTTCGGCCAGATGGCTTCAACGGTGTTTCGCTTGTGGAACATCTGCACAACAGATGACATTGGTAACGTTGTGTTCAACTTGATTGAGATTGGCCTACTCGCTCAATCGGAGAAAGATGACATCACCGATTTTCATGACCTGTTTTGTCTGGAACAAATGCTGACCACAGAACTCGCGATCGAGGACACCTTAGCGAAAGGGGAGCAATGATGTTTGCTGCCCGAGTTCGATTGATTTCAGCTCTCGTACTTTTTCTGACGTGGATGACGTGGCTAGGTATCACGGTGTTTACTCACCGGACTTCTCCGCCAGATGTCTTATCAAGATCGCAGTTGCTCTCCGCCAGTTCTTTGATTGTTGCTGATGTGTCGCTAGGTGAAGACGGACTGCCGAATGAAACAGTCGCAGTTGTCTTCAAAGTGGGGACTGGCACAGCGATAACGCGCGGATCAATCCGTGTGCGTAATCTTAAATCAGCCCAAACCACTTTAGCTGAAAAACTAGAGCCAGGCCGCCATCTGCTGCTCCTTGTGGGCGGAGAAAACGACCTTTACGACATCGCCGGGTGGCCGCGTTCAGCAGGGGTCGAATCACGATCCCCTGGAGAGGAGTTGATGAATGACAAGAAAGTCCGTCGACCTGTGGTGTATCCATGGACGCCGTCCGTGGAGGCCCAACTGAAATCGTTAGGCTATACGTGGTGATAAGTTACTGACTGAGTATCGCCATGCGTGCGATGTTGTTCAGCGCTGGATCGATGACCGACGTGAGTGCTTCACTAATTTCACCGCGATCTGTGAGTAACGTTTCTTGTCGACGCACCTGCAGTTGTCCAGTTACCGCAAGTTCCGTGAGCTGTCGTACAAGCCGAGGTCGGTCAGCCGTGCCATCCAACATCGGAATCAGGTAGCGATCCATTTCGTTCAGTCTCACGACTTCGTGCCGACGATTGGAAATTGCCGCTGATCGTTGTGCCATGTACCGGGCCAACGGAATAGCCATTGGCATTTCACCCGGAGTTCTTGCAAACGTGATCGGCACGCCGTGCAATTCGATCATGTCGGACGTGAGGTAGCAGTTCAACAAGCCCATTGCCAACAGCTTAGCGTCTTCCGTGGGTTGCAGTGCGTTGTCCGCTGCAATGCCACCAAGGCGTTCACGGGCCTGCTTGCGAAGTTGCTCAAAGGTCATCGTGGCAGGGTAGTTCTCTAATAAAACCACAACCGCATTCTTAAGCAGAGGGCGATTCGTGGTCAGGTTCATGCCAGCCGGTGTGCGAAAGCTCACGGGCGATTCATCGTTGAGGTTGATTTCTGTTTGCCCCTCGGTGGGTACCGGCCGAGCTCCGGCGGCGATGTGCAAACCACGAATAAGATCCGGGTTCACTGACCAGTTTGGCTTGAGCGTGCTCTTACAAAGCAGTGTCTCGCGGAACATTCGGTTCCGCAGAAAATCCATGTACTGTTCTGCTTGGATTTGATCCGTTGCCAGCACACGTAGTGTCTTCTCAATCTCCGGACCGAAGTTACCCGTGACCATCGTCCCCAAGCGAGCTTCACCGAGGTATTGCAAGCCTTTCGATAAGGCCAACTCCGCGAACTGATGGAAATACATCGGCTCGTTCACTTCTTCGAGATGTTCATGAAACAGGTAGTGATCCTGCTGAGTACGGATATTTTCCAACTCAGCCTTCAAGAGTTCCGCATAGGGCCCCTGCTGAGCGACGGAACTGGCCATGAAGTCGAGTAAAGCGCGCGCTTGTTGAACGCGTTCTTTTGGCTTTGCGAATCGGCCGGAGTGGTAACGCATCATGTCGCGGATCATGCCGCGCATGTGCCAACCGGGATACGTGTTGTACGAAATGTACGCGATGCCATTCGACGTGAGTTGCTTGCTGCAGAAGTCCAGGATTTTCTCGCGCACATTCTCCGGCACCCACGAAAACACTCCATGGGCGATGATGTAATCGAACGTGCCGTACGAGGCATCAAGATCAAGAATGTCGGCCTTTTTGAGCATAATGTTCTTCAGGCCGAGTTCCGTGACAACACGTTGACCTTCTTCAATCTGCTTGCCGGAGAGGTCGATACCAACGAACTCGGTATCGGGCAAGTAATCCGCGGCGGGGATGATGTTCCCCCCGGCGGCACAGGCAATCTCCAGCACCCGGCAACGCTGCACGGGTGTGGGGCGTATGCCGAAAAGCGTACCCAACGTGAAAAGCCGCGAGGGGTGTGTCTGCGGAAAGGGCATACTTTCGTAGGGAACTTCGTCGTAGCTCTGCTCGATGGTATTGATTGGAGGTATGCCCGAAGGTCGCGCGGGCATCGCAGCAAACAAATCGTCCGACATCGTGTATCCCCTGGCTACGCTTCCTGATCCTTAAACAGCTTATACTCGAATGAGTCTACAAGGGCGAGCCAGCTTGCTTCGATAATGTTTTCGCTGACTCCTACTGTGCCCCAGACGTTCCCGTCGTCTCGGCTCTCGATCACCACTCGGACCCGGGCCGCCGAGCCTTCTTTGGCATTCACCACACGAACTTTGTAGTCAACCAATTGCAGATGGTTCAAGCTAGGGTAATGCGAAAGGAGTGCCTTGCGTAACGCGCTGTCCAACGCATTCACTGGGCCATCGCCTTCGCTCACGGTGTGGACGACTTCGCCCTGGACATCGAGCTTTGCTGTGGCTTCCGTGATGAGTGTGCCGGTGCCGGTGTGTTCGGTATTCAACCGATAGGCCAGAGTACGGAACCATGGCTTGTACTGGTCCGTCGCTTTGCGAACCAGTAGATCGAAGCTCGCTTCCGCTGCCTCGAATTCGTACCCGGCGTACTCCAGTTCCTGCACTTGATTCAAAATCTTCGCCATGACAGCTTTGTCGTTGGCCAAGGCATACTTTGATGTCTTGGTGACGATCGTGCTTTGCCCGCTGAGTTCGCTCACGAGGATGCGACGCTCGTTGCCGACAAGTTCCGGAGTGATGTGTTCGTAGGTACTGGGATCTTTGGCCACCGCATGTGTGTGCATTCCGCCTTTGTGCGCGAAAGCACTTTGCCCAACAAACGGCTGGCCAGGCCGGAAGTTCATGTTGGCCAGTTCGTACACGTACCGGCTTGCCTCGGTGAGCCGGCGCAGACTTTCTGGGTGCAAAACTTGAGCCTGATACTTAATCGCGAGATTGGCAACTACGCTCACGAGATCGACGTTACCGCAACGCTCGCCGATGCCGTTCATGGTGCCCTGTACTTGGTTAGCCCCTGTCCGCACTGCTGCAAGCGTGTTGGCAACAGCAAGGTCGCAATCATTATGGCAATGAATGCCCACGTCGCACTTGAGTTCTGCCTTTACCATCGTCACTAATTCTGCAACCCGTTCGGGCATGGTGCCGCCGTTGGTGTCGCACAAGATCACGACACTGGCCCCGGCCTGCTCGGCGGCTTGAAGTGTCTTCAACGCATACTCTGGGTTAGCTCGATAGCCATCGAAGAAATGCTCAGCATCATACATCACTTCGCGGCCTTGACTTTTGCAATAAGCCACACTGTCGCCGATCATGTTCAGGTTTTCTTCCAGCGTGGTACCAATGACGTTCAGCACATGGAAGTCCCACGTCTTCCCAACGATGGTGACGACGGGTGTGTTGGAATCAAGCAGCGCCTTGATGCAAGTGTCACTCGCGGTGTCTGCGTTCTTTCGGCGCGTCATGCCGAAGGCACACACTTTGGCATGTGCGAGTTTCAACTCTTTGACAGCTTGGAAGTACTCAAAATCCTTCGGGTTCGACAGCGGGTAGCCACCTTCGATGTAATCTACGCCTAAGTCGTCGAGCCGACGTGTAAGCAGAAGTTTGTCTTGCAAGGAAAAATTGACGCCTTCACCCTGACTGCCGTCACGCAGGGTGGTGTCATAAACGAACACTCGCATGGAAACTCCGGTGCGTTCCGAAAAAGTATCTTACTGTCGAGATACTTTAGGGAGCAGGCCAAAGTGCATTCGTCCTTCATCACGGATGAGTTGCAGGAAGCACCAGAAACCGACGATGCCACAAGGAATGCAGCACAAATTGTTAACGTTCAAAATCGAAATGAGGCTCCCGCCAATGGCCAGCCAATAGAACCGCCCGCCGATAGTACACACGGCCCCGACCACCATCAACACACAAACCACGAGCGAGCCGATATGCAACGGCACGATGTTCTTTGCCCAGGAATTTGCAAAGCGATCGTTCTCGTCATTCTCAAAACTCAGCCGTGCCGCCTGCCCAGCGACGACGGCGAATTGATCCTGAGGACTTGCTTCGCCATCTTTATCCTTCTTCTTCTTTGCTTCGTTTGCCGGGGTCGCGAGGTTCTTCGTATTGCTTAATGCTTCGAGGTGTTTGCGAGCATATTCGAGATCTGCACCCGGTCGTTGGATGGCATCCAAAGCGATGTAACCATTCGCTACGCCCGATGCAATACCCAAGAACAACAGCAGAAACCCTGGAATAAGTATCGCCCTTGGCACACGGAACTTGCTACCGAGAGCCGTTGGGAGGTTGGGACTTCCGTCGTCCCCCATCGTGATGTTCATTGCTGTTGAACAATAGGGGCATGAAATAGGCTGACCGAGCGACTCGGATTTCCAACGCAACTGTTTTCCACAGTGCGGTGCCGGGCAGGTAACAATAAAATCAGGCATGACGAAGGGGTATGCAATTCTGTAGGCGGAGCAAGGGATTACAAGGTCTTCAAGTATTCGATCAACGCTTTTCGTTCTTGATCGGTGAGTGCATCACCGTAGGTATGGCCGCTGTTATTTCGCCCGCGCATGTTGGTGTCGTACACTTTTCGCTTCTCAAAATCGTTCACAGTTTTGCCAGGTACTTTGCTCTCAACGTACTTCCAACCAACGCGATCTTTGTCGTAGTCTGCTTCCTCCGTCTTGAAGCTACGAGTGTAGATCTTGGGGCGAGCATTGCTGTTCAAGACACCATCGAGGGTGGGCACGCTGCCATTGTGAAAGTACGGTGCAGTCGCCCAGATGCCATCGAGCGGCGGTGCCTGATAGCCATCGGTTTCGGCAATACCACCAGCACGATCCTTGGCGAACCAGCTATCGTTGTACGCCGCATTGAACTTCTTGCCGATGTTCTCAAAACGTGTGCGATCAGTGCCAATGTCGTCGAGTGGAATGATTTTGTTGGGATAAGTCGGTTTGTCACCATACTGGCCGTGGCACTTCATACATGATTTCTCGAAGATCTGCTGACCCTGCTTGGCGAGGGTGTCGTCCAACTGAAACGGGTACTTCGGGGCCTCGATCTTGAGCAGATACTGTTGGATGTCCTGAAACGTGGCCTCATGCTTGTTGAACTCATTGGGTGTGGTCAGTGGATGAAGCAGGAATTGCATGAGGCTGCGTACACTTGATGAGCTCGTGGCCCCAACATGGTACATGGTTTTTTTCTTCTTCAGCAACCACCACGCTGGGACATCTTCGCAGCTATCGTCGTGAAGGCCGAGTTCCGTCTGCTCTGGTTTCAGCTTGAGCTCCGGGGTTCTTAAGCCAAGCAAATACACAGCGAACGCCCCGGCTTCGGTCGTGCCACGTACATTACTGAAGGTGAACGGCAGTTTGATAACGTTACCACCGGCCTCAGACATATCTTCAAACAGCGCATGAATGTCCAGAGAACTGTTCCCCAAGCCAACGTAACTCTTCCCAAAGAGACTTCCACCATGGCAGGTCATGCAGTCAATACCTACACCTTGGCCTAGGAGCAAAGGTGCTTGACGAAGCCCCATCGGATACTTTTGGTTGTCGTAAGGTGCTGGATTCAGGCCATAACGCGCTTGCACTGCCTCAGCATAATCTTTGGGCTTCTCTTTCAGCCCCCAGACTTTCCAGACGTTCTCATAGGCTGATTTTGGCCAAAATGCCTTGATGAATGCCGTAGACTCAAGAGCTTTCTTGCCACGATCCGATGACGTTGGCTCCGCAGCAAACAAGGCGGCGGGAATAAAGAACAGAGCAAAACAAGATCGAAGCACGATACATCTCCCGCGACAACACATCATAAACCGTGGAGGCTTGGTCAGAACAACTTTTCCAGTCGGCCTTCTCAGGGATGAGACCTTTTCGTTAAGCTCTGCAACTTGGAAGTGCAGGATGCATGATGTTAGCCCCGCCCAGTTTGGTTTCTCCGCAACGCCGTTCGCGTTGGCGAGTCGTTTTGGGTTGCTCTCTTACTTTATTGCTCGTTGATATTGGGGTACGGCTAACACAACCGACATGGAGCAAATACTATCCCGATGACTACGCCGAGCGGGTAAAGGGTTGTGCGAAACAACGCCGGGATATCGTCTTCGTGGGTGGCTCACCGATTGCCGAAGGGATCAATCCGGATCATCTTGGCGCCATCAATATGCAAGGCGCCATCATCGACGATGTGTATTGCGTTGGGCTCAGCGGTGGCACCACCACGGATGTGTACTTCGGAATCAAGATGGCTTGTCCCCTGCCACCCAAGGTTCTGGTCTATGGGATGACAGCCAGCGACATCAACGACAGCCGTCACGAACCGCATGGTGTTCACTCGTTGTTGAACTGGGCCGACTTACAGGATTGGCAAAAGACCCGCCCTGAATCTGCTGAATGGGTAACGCGCCACTACGCCAAAGATCGCGCCACGAACCTGTGGGCTACAGCACAAAACGCCCATGCCATGCGGCTGTGGGCAGCAATTCAACTGAGTTCTCTCGTCCCAAGTGCATGCCCCGAAACCGTGGCCGAAGCAGAGCGCCAATCCCAGCAATACAACGATCTAACTTCCAAAAGCGGTTACGTGCCCACACCGTGGTTCGCCAGCCGACAATACGACCAAATGAAAGCTGGTGGATGGCAGCAACCGCCATTCGAGTACTTGGCACGCTACAAGACCGGCAGCCACATCAAGTATCTTGAACGTTTGCTCGACTGGGCCGAACAGCACGACGTGCTTGTCGTTTTAGTTGACATGCCAACGACAGCAGACCTCGAAGCGCGTCACCCTGCTGAGTTTGCCGAGTTTCGCAAGCGAATAACAGAAGTGAGTCAACGTCGTTGTGTTCGACTGCTCTATGCTGATCGTGCTTCAACAGGTTTGAACGATTCGCACTTCGCAGACCTTATTCACCTCAACCGCTCCGGTAGCGACACTCTCTCCCGTTGGATGGGTGATGAATTACGAAAACTCGGAGCGGAACCTACACGTAGTTCGGTGGTGAGAGGGCAACAGCCGTGATCGCGGGCACGCTGGCGTTTGTCGTCTTTCTCACAGTGGTACTGATGGTGTACCACATCTTACCTTGGCGCAATGCGAAGTACGGCTGGCTCACGCTGGCCAGTTGGGGCTTCTACGCGGCGGCCAGTCCAGGCTACCTATGGGTGTTGTTATTGCTGACGATGATCGACTTCGTAGCTGGCATACAAATCGCCAAGTGTGAATCACCAATCATTCGTAAGCGTTGGTTGCTCCTCAGCATCGTGGCAAATCTCACGCTGCTTGCGGTATTCAAGTACACAATGTTTGCCACGGACAATGCGTTGTCTCTGCTGAAGTGGCTCGGTTGGATGAACGACGGCCGAGCGTGGGAAATACTTTTGCCACTCGGCATTAGCTTCCACACCTTCCAAGGCATCAGCTACACAGTCGATGTCTACCGTAAGCAGATAGCACCCGTGAAGAGCTTGCTCGACTACTGTTTGTTCGTAGCGTTCTTCCCTCAGCTTGCTGCCGGGCCGATCGTTCGTGCAGTCGAGTTTTTACCACAGCTCACGTCGCCACCACGTGTGACTTCAGCTCAAATCGGCGATGGATTGCGTCTCTTTGCTTTTGGTTTGTTCAAGAAACTGGTGATTGCAGATCAACTACATGTGCTGCTGGTCGATCCAGTCTTTTCGCACCCGGAGTTGTACAACGGCGATGCGTTGCGATTGGCGGCTTTAGCCTGGGCTGTGCAAATTTACTGCGATTTTAGCGGATACAGTGACATCGCTGTTGGTTCGGCTAAGTGGTTTGGCTTCGAGTTACCTTCGAACTTTCATCTGCCTTACTTGGCAACGAGCATCAGCGATTTCTGGCGACGTTGGCATATTTCTCTCAGTAGCTGGCTTCGTGATTACTTGTATTTCCCGCTTGGTGGTAGTCGTCGTGGTGAATGGCGTACCGCACGCAACCTCATGATCTTGTTTGTTCTTTGCGGACTATGGCATGGGGCAGACTGGCGATGGTTGGCGTATGGTGTCTTTAACGGAGTGCTGATGATCGTTCATCGGCAGTGGGATCGCTTGCTGAGCCACCATAACTGGCGAAGATCAACCCTCTGGAAACTGGTTGCCTGGATGCTGACATTCTCGCAGTTGATCGTGGGGTTAGTGCTTATCCGGATGTAGTCGTGGGCCGGTGGTTTACGGATGCTCTCCGCACTTCTGTCTTGGAAGATCGAGGGCAATTCCCTCCCACTGTCGTTCGTCCTGATCCTGCTTTTGAGTCTCGGAATGTTGGGCCACGCTACCGGGCTGATAGAAAAACTAAAGTCGAAAATCCCCGACGTGCTTGGTGATTGGGCAACAGGTGTTGCATCTGCAACAGCGTTGGTTGGTGTCGTTGTTCTGAGTCCGTCAGCAGTCAAGAGCTTCATTTACGTTGCTTTTTGAAGTTATGTCATAAAGAGTCGCCATGAAAGAACTTCGCTGGCCGCTTCTGGTGTTTCTGTTTTGCTTGCCCATCGTTGTGCTCGTGCTGGACTGGCGATTGCCATGGATGACTGAAGCAAAACCGAAAGCGACGCCACTGGCCGTAGCTGCGAATGAAATTGAATTTGCGTGGATTCACACCACAACAAATGCCACGACTTGGGAACGTTTTATCTCTGGATTAATGCGCCTACGCCGCACAATGCCGGATCTGAAAATCGACGACTCAAAAGCTTTTCTCGATAGCACGACGGCCATACCGGAAATCCTGATCACACGCGACGGCCACCCTACTACGATCCGTATCCGCTGGTACAAACTGCAAAACGAAGTAACAACGCAAGACTGGATCACGGCACTTTCGCAGCGTACTCCGGCACCTGTAGCCATCATCGGCGGTGGCTCAACAGATCGCGCAATCGACCTCACGCGGGCCATGGCCAAAACTACTACATGGGAGGGTGACGCACCTGCTTTGCTGCTAACGACTGCAACAGCTGATGGCAGTCCTGCAGATGGCCAAGAATCCGTTGGACTGACGGAACAATACAAGTCTCACACGTTTCGCTTTTGCTTTACAAACAGTCGGATGGCCGAGGCCGTTCTCGACTTCCTCAAGACACATCCGGTATTGGCATCGCAGCAGAAACCGATCTCATTCTTCAGTGTTTACTGGCAAGACGATCGATACTCGATCGATCTTTGTGAACAGTTCCGTGAAGCTGTTATCCAGTGCTGGCCCAAGGAGCGCGACCGAAAATTCGAGGGGCTTTGGAAGATCCCATTCAGTGTCGGGGGCTTCGAATCACCGAATGATTTTGAACGGCAAACCGCGAATGACATAGCCCGGCAAATGAAACTGCTACCCATAGATCGACCGATGGTGCTCATCTTGCCAGCGGTTGTTTTGCCCGCCAAACGGCTTCTTCAGTCGATCCTTGATGCAGAGCCGAGCTTATCTGAACGATTCGTCGTTGTGACTGGCGACGGCATCCCGGTGAACGCTGTCCTGCGTGATGGTGAATTTGCATGGCCCGTACACACGATGCCTGTTCCGCTGCTGCTGTTTACTCACGAAAACCCATTTGCGTGGGACGCTCTTGCAACTCAACCATCGGGTTACGAGTTAACGAAGCCGAACACGACCGAAGAACAAATGCACTTCTGCGAGATGGGTCGTCGTTTGTTTTCGCTCGTGTTCCACGCTGAGCGCAAATCAAACATGACTGCAAAAGAACTACTCACAGAGTTGCGAAATCAGAAGGAGTTCTTTCAAACAAACGGTGAGAGGGAATCCGGCACTGGTGAACATGTCGTTCTGTTGAGTCAGCCACGTAAGAACTCCACACTCACTGTTTATCGTCGCGGCCAAGGTCGCTCCTGGTTGAAGCTCGATCAAGTGAATCTCATCCCAGCTGCGGTAAGTACACCATGACAAATACCGATGAGATGCCCGCACTTCAGCCAGACGAGCAACACGTTGGCTGGTGGGACACGATTGGAAAGTACGCATTGGGCCTGGCGCCATTCGTTATTGTTTGGGTCGTGCTTGTTGTCTGGTTGTCCATGCTCATCATGGCCAAGGCAGAATGGTCGGATCGAAGCGATGAAGCACTCATGACGGAGTGGATCGAAGAGACAAGAACCTATCGAAAAACGCTACCAGAACTCGTGAAAGACTATCTTTCGTTGAATTCATCTGTTGGATCAGATCCCGACGTTTCACCAGAAGTGCTGAGTTTAAAAAGAGCAGAAATTGCTGAACAGCTTCGTGCATTAGCGGAACCAACACGCGCGTATGAATCGAAATTACCAGCGTTTCCAGTGCTCTACAGCCTTCGTGTTTCGTTCGACGAACTGCAACTGCCAGCCGTGTTGTGGGAAAGTCCAATCCCAAGGCCACGTCAGCAGAATCAAACACGAACCCGCTCGCTTCACTTGCCCGTGGATGGGTCGGCAAGCCACGCTGAGATTGTCTGCGAGTATTCGCTTCACGCGTTCAACAAGCTTCAGCGGCGCGAGCAAGAACAAAAGCGTGTAGCCATCATTGCTCAAACGGTTTTGATCGGTGCCACACTTGTCGCCGGTGTGTTCGTATATCGCTTTTTGCGGCGGGAATTACGTCGAGAAAATGAACGCCAACGTATCGCAAGAGCAGCTGAACAGAGAGACAGCGAGTTGCTCAAGCAGAAACTGAAATCGACGGAGCTACAAATTCGAGCAGATGAGGCAGAGAGATCGGCCTTAGAGGTAAAGTCGCAGTTGTATGCCAGCATTGGCATCATGGCGGGTAGTTACGCCCACAACATCAAGAACCTTTTGCTTCGCCCGAATGATCTGCTCGCCCGATGTCTGGAGTCAGGTGAAGTGCCCACAAAGCAAATGGAGATGCTTCTCGAAGTTCGTGCCACAATGGGTGTCGTCACAGAGCGGTTACAACAAATCTTGAAAACTGTTCGTAGAGATTCCGGCAAGTTGACGCTCGTTGAAATTGATCTTGTTGCAGTAGTTCGCGTACTGGCCAAAACGTGGGAACCGATGGCCCACGACAAGTGGAAGATGACGATTCGCGCCGAGCTACCAGATGTCGTCTGTAACGTGCCGGGCGACGAATCACATTTGAATCAAGCCATTGAGAATCTCATCTTCAATGCGCGTGACGCTACGTTTGAACGAAGAGGTCAACTTCGCGATGCAGCACGCACCGCATCCCCGGAATTCAAGAAAGAGTTGTTGTTGGCCGCGGCCAGTTGGAAAGGCGACGTGTTACTTCGCGTAACGGAGAACAAATCCAACGTCATCTTCGAAGTAACCGATAACGGCGTCGGCATGACGGATGATGTCCGCGAAAAATGCTTGCTGACACACTTCAGCACCAAGCGAGATAATGCCCTCTTCGAGGGCTACAGTGCGGGGATGGGTCTTGGATTGTCGTTCGTTGCAATGGTTCTAGATCTTCATCAAGCAACGTTGCAAATCGAATCTTCTCCAACGAACGGTGCAACGTTTCGCATTCTATTTCCAAAGTCTTCAGTTCAATCGTGAAGCTAACAACTCTGCTTGCTCGGCACAGTCATTCATGGCAACACCAAAGTAAGCGGAGCCAGCAAGGTGTAATCCTTGGTACTGCTCGGCAAGAGTCATGATCCGTTGCCGACGAGCAAGATGGCCAACGATGTACTGCGGTATTGCTTCTGGCCAACGGATGACGCGTGTAAAAACTGGATCGCCAGTCACACTCATCGTCTGTTTGAGTTCAGCGTGTGTACTTCGAATGAGCGCCTCGTCGGACAAATTGGCAATATCTGGCCGCGCTGTACCACCACAGAGTGCTCTCCAAAGCACGCAGCCATCCGGTGCCCTTTGCGGGTAGATGGCTGAGCACCACTGCACACCAAGCACCGGTCTGCGTGTACGTTGCGGTGCGATGTAACCAAAGCCATCCGGTTGAATTGGCGCATCAGCATTGCGATAGCCCAAGGCAACGACCGGCACGGAGTTGTAGCGAATGGCGGCGATCTCCTCGGCAAGCTTCTCGTTCAAATCGGCAAGACACTGTGCCTGATGTGGAGCCGGTGTGGTCATGAACACTTCATCAGCGGGCCAAGACTCTTGCCCATCGCCTTGCACGACCCATTGATTGTTCATCCGGCTGACACCGGCCACATTGACATTTGTGACAAGGCACTGCCGCAGGATCTCAGCAAGCCGGTCAACAAGCGTTTGTAACCCACCGCGGAACGACCACATCTTTTGCGGGCCAGATGTTTCACCACGTTCCATCATTGCTTTACGTCGCAGCTTTCTACTGGCTATCACACCGCGTACGACACTGCCATAAGTCTCTTCAAACACCGGTAATCGGGGCAGAGCACAACGCACGCTGAGCTGTGCCGGATCACCTGCATGGATGCCAGTAACTAAGGCATCGATAAAGACGTTTGCGACTTCCTTGCCAAATCGTCGTGTTGCGAATTCGGCGATGCTCTCATCCGGATTCAGAACTCGAGGTTGTTTACGGAATGGTTCACTCAAGAGTCGCAGTTTGCCACGAAGCGTCAACAATCGTGTGCTCAGCAATGCTGAGAGCGAACCAGGTAGTTTCTGAAGTTGATCATTCAAATAGACATAGCGATTCTTGCGCGAGCCTTCGGAGGCAACAATCAGTTCATTCCCAAGGCCAACATCACGACAGAGTTGCATCATGTGCGGCTTTGCATCGAAGAGGCCGTTCGGCCCGCGTTCGACAACAAAGCCGTTGTGGTTTTCCGTGCCGATCTTGCCACCTGCGCGACTGTCCGATTCCAGTAAGGTCAGCCGCCATGTTGGCTGCTGTTTTTGAATCCGAAACGCGAGAGCTAGCCCACTCAATCCGGCACCAACAATGACAACGCGCTTCATCTGGTCTCTCCAGACCGCTGGCAGTTCACCTTCGCTTGCGTATCTTCTGAGTGTGTCTTTAGCCCACGAATCCAGACGATGAATGAGTCCATGAACCAAGAAAAACCGGTCGGATCAACGAAATCGGCCATGTTGATAGTCTTCCTCGTCGTGTTTATCGACTTGCTCGGCTTCGGAATTGTACTACCCTTGGTCCCGCTTGTGACCGATGGTTACCTCTCCACGCGTCCTGCGTTCGAGAAAAACATTTCGATTGCCTTGTTGTTCTCACTCTTCTCACTTATGCAGTTTTTGTTTTCTCCGTTTTGGGGTCGTCTATCAGATCGCATCGGGCGGCGGCCGATTCTGCTCATCAGCCTCACCGGTTCCGTCACCTTCTACGCCCTGTTTGCCATAGCCTGCTTTTTACCACTCGACGCTGGCTACTGGGCCGTAGGGCTGATGCTACTCTCGCGTATTGGTGCTGGCATTGCCGGGGCTAGTGTGAGCACGGCCGCAGCAGTCATTGCAGACAGCACTACAAAAGAGAACCGCGCGAAAGGGATGGGCCTCATTGGTGTGGCGTTCGGTATTGGCTTCACATTTGGCCCGCTCATTGCGTTCGCGGTGTTGACGATGTTTCCTTCCACATCCGTGAACGAAGCCATCGGCCTCGACCCAGCATACGCTTGGGTGCCGGGTGCCACGGCATCGGTTCTATCACTGATGGCGTTGATCGTTGCGGTATTGAAACTGCCTGAAACGCGGAAGCCAGATTCAACACCGCATGGCCCACGTACCTTCATGGGCTTTGGCCGTAGCTTGGAAATCTTGAAGATGCCAGCTATCGGCCCGCTCATCCTTGCCTACTTCTTGGCGATCTTTGCGTTTGCGAACTACGAGGCCACGCTATCGCGGTTCACCAAGGATGTGTTCACCTTCAATGTGAAACAAAACTTCCTTGTCTTTGCTGGTGTCGGTGTCGTGTTGATGATCGCCCAAGGTGGGTTTTATCGTCGCTTCGCCGGTAAGGTGTCTGAACTCCGACTGATGATGATTGGCCTCGGCTTCATGCTGGCGGGCCTCGGTAGTTTGCTCGTTTTTGCATACTTTATGTATCAGCTTAAAGAAATGGATGCTGCCCCAACAGGCTTCCATTGGGTGTTTTATGTTGCAAGCGCAGTGGCCGTGTTTGGCTTTGCCTTTGTGAACCCTAGCGTATCGGCCATGATTTCCAAACGGGCCAGTGCGAGTCAGCAGGGCGAAGTCTTGGGTGTGAATCAATCATCTACGGCCATTGCCCGTATCCTCGGTCCAGCAGTGGGTACTTTGGTTTACGATGTGCACGCCAGCCATGCGGTGCCGTTTGCCGCTGCCGTTGGGTTGCTGTTACTGGTGTTGTTCTTGGTGCCCGTGATTCGCCGCGACGATGCCGTTTCAGTGTCGTGAGCCTTTCCAAGTTCCACCGTAAACGTAGTGCGGGTTGTTGGGCTTCACCCGATCCAGACAGGCGTAACAGATGAAGACCCAAGCCTTGGGAGAATCGATCCGCACTCGATAGGCGACGGTGGTTTCTGACCGACAGACTGCACAGACTTTGGTTTTGGCAGTCGGCTCAGGCTTTGGCATGGGCTACCCAATGCGCGGGAACAATGGCTTCGGTTTGCCGTCGATCAACTCGGCGGTTACGCGGAAGTCACTGGGCAAGGCTTGCAGGGTTGTTGCATCTGCATAGGTCACATCTCCCCATGGCTTCGCGTAGTTGACGCTTTTGTAAATCGCCTCAGCACTGCGCGGGATGAACGGTTTGAGCAGGATCGCCGCAATACGCAGGGCCTCGGCCATGTTCAGCAACACCAGCTTTGCCGCTTCCTTGTCGGTCTTCACCAAGCTCCAAGGTTTGTTGGTGTCGATGTAACGATTCGATGGAGTAAGGAAGTCATTCACGATGGCTTGCAGGGCCAAGTTGTATCGGCAGGCTTCAACATGCCCCCGAACCGTGGCCACGAACGCCTTCAAATCAATCCCTTCCACAGTTGATTGCGGTACAACTCCCGCCGTGCCTTCCAGCACGCTGTCATAACTCTTTGCAGGTATCGTGATGACTCGACTGAGCATGTTTCCCAAATTGTTTGCCAGCTCACTGTTGCACACCTCTTCAAATCGCTGGCCGCTGTAGTCGCCATCACCGGAGTAGGCACATTCGCGCAGGAAAAAGTAGCGGTAAATGTCCACGCTGCTATTAGCGATGATCTCCAACGGCTGCACGACGTTGCCCATGCTCTTGCCCATCTTCGTGCCATCTACCGTCACAAAGCCGTGGCTGAACACTTTCGTGGGCGCTGGAAGCCCTGCTGCCCAAAGCATGGCCGGCCACAACAGTGTGTGAAAGCGTGTGATGTCCTTACCAATGAAGTGCGTATCACACGGCCATTGTGCCAAAAAAGTTACTTCGTCATCTCCATAGCCAATGCCAGTGATGTACGTCAGCAGTGCGTCGAACCAAACGTAGCTGGTGAACTCTTCGTCAAACGGCAGACGAAAACCCCAAGCTTCGCCGAGTCGACTGATGTTGATGTCGTCCAGCCCCTTGGTCTCCAGCCAACCGATCATCTCATTACGGCGATTTTCGGGTTGCAGGAAACCAGGCGTGTCTTGCAGGAACTTCAGTAGTCGATCTTGAAACGCGCTTTGGCGAAAGTAATAACAGGGTTCGCTCCGTCGGGTGAGTGGTCGTAGGTGGTTCGTGCATTGCCCAGCGTTTTCCGCGTGATCTTTCTCGCTCTTGAACTCCTCGCAACCCGCACAGTACCAGCCCTGATACTCGCCCTTGTAGATGTAGCCGTTGTCGTACACCTTCTGAATGAACTTTCGGCAGCACGCTTTGTGGCGCTCGTGACTTGTTTGGATGAACACGTCGTAACTGATGTCCAGCACAGCCCACACTTCACGAAACTGCCGGGCCATGTCATCGCAATAAGCCTGGACATCCAGCCCAAGTTCGTTCGCCTTGTCCGCCACCTTCAACGTGTTCTCGTCGTTCCCCATCAGGAACGTCACGTCGTAGCCTTCCATTCGTCGGTAGCGGGCCTGCACGTCGGCCCCTAACTTCTCGAACGCCGTACCGATGTGCGGTCGGCTATTCGGGTAGTCAATCGCGGTCGTCTGAAACCACTTCGGCTTGGCACTCATGGAAGCTCCGTCGGCATACAAATTCGTGACATCATCTACATTACTGGAGGCGACACTTACCTAACAGGTTCGATTGTTGACGTTACTCTGCGTGAGTCTTCGTCGGTAGAGAGAATATGTACGCGACAATCAAAAAACTGCTCGAGTTGATTCGGTTCAGTCACACGATCTTTGCCTTGCCGTTTGCGTTACTCAGTGCTGCGCTCGCATGGCGAGCCGAGGGTGAGTTTCGTTGGCTCGATCTCCTCGGTATTTTGCTGTGCATGGTCTTCGCTCGCAGTGCGGCGATGGCGTTCAACCGCCTCGTCGATCGCAACATTGATGCTGGCAATCCACGCACGGCCATGCGGCATTTACCCGCTGGCACACTTCGCGTTCGGCTGGTGCTGCTGTTCACGCTGATCACTTCGGCAGGCTTTCTTGCCAGCACGTTGATCTTTCTCTTTCGCACTCCACCGAACCCATGGCCTCTCTACCTTTCGGCTCCGGTGCTCTTGTTTGTCCTCGTGTACTCACTGACCAAGCGATTCACGAGCTTGGCGCACTTCTGGCTTGGTGTATCGCTGATGTTGGCTCCGTTTGCCGCGTGGATCGCCGTGCGCGGATTGATCGACCTGACCACACCTGTGGTGTTAGGTTTAGCCGTGATGTTCTGGGTAAGTGGGTTCGACATTCTTTACGCGTGTCAGGATGCCGCTTTTGACAAGAACAAGGGGTTGCACAGTGTGCCTGCGCGGTTCGGTGTCAAGTTCGCCCTGCGAATCGCAGCGTGGTGCCATGCGGTCATGTTTGCGTTTCTAGTCGTCCTCGGAATTCTCAATCCGTTTCTTGGATGGATTTACTTCGTGGGGCTTATGCCCATCGCCGCGCTGTTGATCAACGAGCATCGGCTGGTGAAGCCGGACGATCTCACCCGGGTGAACGCTGCATTCTTCCAGGTCAACGGCCTTATCAGTTTTGGTTTGCTTGCTCTCGTCTTGCTTCAACTCTTTGTTGGCCGTTGACGGATGGTGTCTTTTACCGCATCGGGTGGCAGCCACCGCTTTCGTTGGCGGTGTCGCCGGTGTACAGTTCGAGTTCGTACTTCGTTTGGCCGCGTTCTGTTGGGTATTCACCAGTGACACAGGCTTGACACAGATACTCCGCAGGTTTTTCAATACAACGGCTCAGGGCCTCCACCGGCAGATAGCGAAGCGAATCCGCTTCAAGATCGACTGCAATCGCGTCCATGTCGGCCCGGTCAAGGTGCTTCTTCCCATTCAAGAAGCGGTAAGCATAAAGCTGCTTCACCGTTGCCATGTCGATGCCGTAGAAGCACGGAGCGATGATCGGCGGACACGCCACACGGACGTGGATCTCCTTCGCTTGACCCACTTCGCGAATGTAGCCAATCAGGTTGCGTAGAGTTGTGCTGCGGACAATGGAGTCTTCCACAAGTAGCACGCGCTTACCCTTGAGGATGTGCCGAAGGGCGGTGAACTTGGCCCGCACTTTGGCAGCGCGATCACCAGCTTCAATAAACGTGCGCCCGATATAGCGATTACGAATTAAGCCTTCGACAGATCGCAAATTGAGCTTGTAGGCCATCGCATCAGCAGCCGCTTTACCGGTATCGGGTACGGGCACTACGATGGTATCCGCATCGCGTACGAAGAGGTTTTCCTGAATCTCCAACTCGGCTAGTTCTTCACCAAGTTTCGTACGTGAAAGATACACGCTACGATTGTCCAACGTGCTGGCCACGTTAGCGAAATAGATCCACTCGAAGAAGCAGTGCTTCGGTGTGCGTGGCTCCGCGTAGCGGTGCTTCTGCACTCCTGCTTCGGTAATGAACAGCAACTCGCCAGGTGCGAGGCTTTCGATCTCTTCTTCGTCGAAGC
This sequence comes from Gemmatales bacterium, assembly GCA_038230995.1. Lineage (GTDB taxonomy): Bacteria > Planctomycetota > Planctomycetia > Gemmatales > Gemmataceae > JALHQU01. The sequence goes on along the minus strand of JBBRME010000004.1, from coordinate 5,377 downwards.
CCAGGTTCAACAGCGGTACGCTCTCACTGGCTGCAGCAAACAATCTCCCGTTGTCCACATAGCAGAGTGGACGCAAGCCCAGTGGATCACGCAAGACCACCATCTCGCCAAGGGCATTAAGGAATACTAGGTTGTATGCCCCATCCAGTCGCTGAGTGATCTTGGTGAAGATGTCGATGAGATTCGGTTTCTCGGTCACCAGCATTTGTTCGGAGAGCAGATGCAGAATGACCTGAGTGTCGTTCGCGCGGGTCAAGTGTACGTGTTCGTTCGAATGAATCTCGTCACGCAGGGTTTCGTAATTAGCCAAGTTGCCGTTGAAGGCAAAGGCAAACCATTTCCAACGACAACTGTGCTGCAACTCAAACGGTTGAGCGTGGCTCTTACCGGTTGGCCCGCTCGTGGCGTAACGGGTGTGACCGATAGCTGCGTATCCTGCAAATTCATCAAGGAGTTTGCGGTATTTTTCGGGTCGGCTCATCTCAAACGCTTCGCTGACAGTGCCAAGATCTTTGTGCGTATCGAGTAGCAGTTCGCGCTTCGGCTCCTTGGAATCTGAGGACGACTTCGTCAGCACATCGGGGTTGTATGAGGATAAGCCCGCAGCCAGTTGCCCACGATTTTGCAGGTCTTGCAACATGCGTGGCATCAGGTCAACAATCTTGGAGGGCTTACCCTTCCAGACACGATTTTCAGGGTCGGCACCACTGCCGTAGTGATAGAGCGCTGCGATACCGCACTCGTGGCGGAGTTCGTCGTCATGATCATCGTGTTCTTGCGTCATGATTGCATTTTATTGCCAGGTTGCTCTCTCGGCGTGTGCAGAGGCCTTGCACATGGATTTTGTTCCCCCTCATTCGGCATCGTAACGCTGTGTTCGACGCATTCATCGAGCTATGCTAACCTTCGAAGTGCCACGCAAAATTCCGTTGGTATCCATCATGCAGGCTCTCGAAATCCTTACCGCATTGTTGATTCTTTCGGCACCGGTGCCAGAGATTCAGCACGAGCCAAAGTTGCCGCAGCCCGACACGGCGGTCGTGGTCACGGCGAAACTTCCAGCAGGTACGAAGAGTGCCACATTGAAATTGCAAGTCGTTCCAGCGGGGAAATACATCCGCAAAGCGGACGCGGAGTACGAAAAGACTTGGACTGAACAACCGATGACGGACGATGGGAAGAACGGCGATGCGAAAGCCAACGATGGCATCTTCACAGCGATTGTTCCAAAAGAAGTCCAGAAACATCGTTACCTGATCCGCTACCGAGTCACTTATCTTGGTGCGGACGAGAAGAAGGTTCAACGACCAGCGGCGGACGCTGAGTGCCCGAACTTTGCTTACTGGTGCGATACCGGGCCAGCCGAGTGGTCGGGCGCGCAAGTGCCGGGCAAGACCGCGAAGCACACGTACACCAGTGCTTTTCTCAACACAATGCCGACGATGCACTTGATTGCAAAGGCGGACGATGTGGCCAAGAGCCAATGGGATGGTCAGTTCTACAAGAAGAAGTTCCCTGGCACCGTGGTCTATCGCGGCGAGGTATACGATCACATCCAGTTCAATAATCGCGGCCAGGGCAGTACTTATGCGTCGGGCAAGAACAAATGGGGTGTGAAGTTTTCGAACTCGCACAAAATCTTGATGGTCGATCAAGACGGCACACCCTTTCCGCACACCTGCGACAGCTTGAACCTCAACCCCGGTGGTTCGACCCCGCATTTGCCGATTCATCGTGGAATTACTGGTGTTGATGAAGTGCTGTCGATGAAGGCGTATCGACTGGCTGGTGTGCCCAGCCCCAGTGTGATGTGGATGCAGTGGCGAGTGGTGACGGGTGCAGAGGAAGTGAACGTCAAGGATCAATACGCCGGGGACCTATGGGGTTTGTACGTCGTAGTGGCGGAGATGAAGCCTGATATGCTTTCGTCAATTGGGCTAGTGGATGGGTTGACGGTCAGTAGTCAAAGCGGCGTCAAACATACCCCGAAAGGCATGATGGGGGCCGATAAAACGTGGGAAGCGTTTCTGAATGGAATGCGCTCGAACCCCAAGGAAAGTTGGTGGCGTGAGAATCTCGACCTACGTGCCTACTACAGCTTTCACGCCTTGAATCGTTTGCTTGGCAACGTCGATCTTCGGCCAGATGGTAACCACGGTTACTACCGCCATCCGGATGGCCACTGGTCACCGATCCCGTGGGATAACGACATGATGTTTGTGCCTCGGCACCATCAACCGGGGCACATCGAAGCGATTGCTTGCTTGAATCAGGAGAAGCTGCAAATCGAATACAGGAATCGCGCGAGAGATTTTCTTGATCTGTACGTTGCGGACCGCTCACCTACCGGCGGGCAACTCGCGCAACACATGGCAGACATGACCAAGGCGATCCAACCAAAGGACTTCAAAGTTGATTGGTCGATGCTGGATGCTGCCGTGTGGGATCAGAACCCACACATGAACCAAAAAGGAAGCTATTTCGTCAACCCGGCATCGGGCGCGCACTTTGGTGGGCCATGGTCTCGAAAACTTGCTACGAACGATTTCGACGGCTTCCGTAAGTACATCCTCGATTTCTGCACCGACTCTCGAAAGAGCCACAAATATGCGCCGAACGACGGTGACCCAGTTGGTTATGGCTGGGGTTATCTGGCGTTTGAAGCGAAGGACGACAAGTTGCCCACGATGCCGTCGATCAAGAAGAACGACGCTGCAAACTATGATGCCAGCGGGTTTGAATCACCGGCGAAACAGAAAGCAGAGGCGTTGGAATGGCGTGTTGGCCGAGTCGGTCAGGTAGGTTTGTATGAGTTGGCCGATCACTGGACGACGTCCGTGAAAGCAGCCAAGGACGTGACGATACCGAAGGATGTTTTCAAAGAAGCTGGCACCTATCGGGTTCGGGCACGCTGGCGCGATGCAACGGGTCGTTGCAGCCACTGGAGTCCGGCGTTGGAAGTGGTGATTCCACCGATGAAGTAACTCCAGTGACAAAGGGCTGTCACGTTCCGCAGTACGTGTGGTAGCCAGCTTCGCTGGCTGGTGGCTGGCGATACTCCACGTTGGCAGGCGATTCGGTAAATGGACTTTGCAATACTGCCAAGAGATGATGAAACGGTTCAAGATTTCCGTGCAGTTCAGCAGCAGTCAGGGCTTTCTCGACACGATGATTTCGCGGCATCACCGCAGGATTGGCGGCGTTCATCAGGGCAATTCGCTGCGTTGGTGAAGTGCTTTCGAGTTGTTGGCGATAATGCCAGCGATGCTTCCACGCAGTGAAGTGTTCATCTCCGAGTACTTCGAGTGTTGCTACATTTCGGAACGTGTTGGTGAAGTCGGCCATGCTGTCTTTCATCCAGATAAGCAAATCGTTCACCAATTCAGCATCGCCCGGTTGTTGAGTTTGTAAGCCGAGCTTGGAACGGAAGAGGTCGAGCCAAGCTAGCTCGTAGATGGTTTGGTAATCTTGCAGCACCTCCGTCGCCATCGCCACGGCGGTTTCTGGCTCGCTGTGGAATTGTGATAGCAAACTCTCCGCAAGTCGAGCGAGGTTCCACGAGCCAACCAACGGTTGTTGATCGTAGGCGTATCGCCCGCCTTGGTCGATGGAACTGTACACGGTGTCCGGGTGGTACGCATTCATAAAGGCACAGGGGCCGTAGTCGATGGTTTCACCGGAGATCGCCATGTTGTCGGTGTTCATGACACCGTGAATGAACCCGACCGATTGCCATCGGGCGATGAGCTGAGCCTGCCGGGTGAGTACTTGTCGAAAGAAGCAGATGGCTCGATCAGGTTGATCGATCAAGTTCGGATCGTGGCGTGCAATTGTGTAGTCCAGAAACGTTCGCTGAGTCTCGTCATCCGTCCTGTTTGCGGCAAATTGAAACGTACCCACACGGATGTGGCTGCGTGCAACACGCAGCATCACCGCACCGGGCGACAACTGAGCGCGGTGCACCACCTCACCTGTAAGTGCTACGCCTAAGCAGCGAGTGGTGGGGATGCCAAGCGCGGCCATCGCCTCGCTGATCAGATATTCGCGCAACATGGGCCCAAGTGCTGCCCGGCCATCGCCCCGGCGAGAATACCTTGTCGGCCCGCTCCCTTTGAACTGAAGATCGAACCGCTGACCATCGAGTGTTACTTGCTCGCCAAACAACATTGCTCGACCGTCACCAAGCATGGCGAAACCACCGTACTGATGCCCTGCATAAGCTTGTGCCAGCGGCTCGGCACCAGCAGGCAAACTTTGGCCCGTGCAGAGTTGAGCGAGTTCTGTGGGTGAACAGTCCGCGAAGTTCAGGCCCAGTTCCCTGGCGAGGTGATGATTCCAAATGACCAGTTGGGGTTCGCGCACTCGCGCCGGAGTTGCAGTTGAGTGGAGAGATGCAGGTAATCGCGCGTAGCTGTTATCGAGCTTCCAGCCTATGTCTTTGGTGTCCATACCAGCATTTTATGCGGCGAAGGAACCGGGCGTTAGTACTTCCACTCCAAGCCGAAGCTTAATCCTTGCAACCAATAACTGGTGCGGTCCATCATCATGGTTGGTCTGCTGGCAGTTTGCAGTGCGAGTGGGTCAGCCGTGGATTGCGAAAGATCCACAGTACGGTCAATCTGTTCGCCGGGTCGAACGACGTCACTCAAGTACAGAAAGTTATAGCCAACGGTGAAGCGGGAATGCTCGCCGAACTTAACTCCGGCACGAAGTGTGGCCTCGGGTAATACTGCAAATGAAGAGCGTTCAAAGCGTCCACTATTCGACGGTTGGCCGTACACACCACCGGGATAGTAGGTGATTTTCGGCCCACTGGTTGCTTCAATCACCGATACAGTTTGCCCGCTGATCTTCACCACTTCAATAACTCGACCGAGCGAGACCTTCGCATCCATCGACACAAAGAATCGACCACGTTCCAGTTCCCCTCGTAGGCCGAGCAACGCCCCATGAAATCGGTTTGCCACATCAATTTGATCCGTGCTCAACGTCCGATGAACCACCGGAGGCAATGGAGTGCCTGCAACAATGTTGATCGCCGGATCGGCATATGGTGCGCGATACCAGCCGGACTGATCGATTCGCAATCCTTCGTTGAGTTGAAAGTAGCGATAGCCACCCAACGCACTCACGGCCCAAGTCTCCGTGCGTAGCAGGTTGATAACACCGAGCGCGTGCCAGCCACCAATGCGGCTGCTCAGGTTCATGTCGAGTCGACCGAGCAAGTTGGGATGTGAAATCAGCACGGCATCTTCAGCACCGGTGCTTGGGTTGATCAGTGGGCGACCGAGAATGCGATTCGATGACCCACCGCCCGACACAGACTCACTCAGAGTTTGAGTGCCGTAGAAATCGTACGTCGCTTCAAACCCCGCAC
>JBBRME010000003.1:0-55032 GCA_038230995.1 Gemmatales bacterium | reverse complement strand
GAGAATCTCCATCTCTTCGAGCTGGGCCATTTCCGCCGCAACGAACGTTTGTCCGCATCGTGTGTTTGGACATTTCACTGGCTGACCAAGCATGGCCCGATCAAATTGGAACTGACTTTCGCAGTGTGGGCACTCAACGCCAATAGTCACAGTTAACCCCCAGAACTCACGGAGAGGTCGTTTGTGGCGGTAGTCTACCGCAAGAAGGCAGAATGGGAAACAGCCTTGGCAAGATGGGTGATGTTCTGTTGATGAAAATCGTTACAAGCAGTGCAATTCGTTGAATTTACCTGAAGGTGGCAACCCATACCGCCGATGAAAGTTGTACAGACTCATTTCGCTTTGGCTGGCCCAAGGCGACTCGCGGGGGGATACGCGAGCGGGGGTCAAACTGTAGGAGACGGACATGGCTCGGCGAATCATCCTTGGTCTCTTCGTGGCAACGGGGTTGGCCACACTGGGCACTGGTTGCATCAATCAGTACGGCTCGGACCCGATGGTACGAATGGATCAAATGCTTAACGAATCGGAAGACCTCCGACAGGTGGGGCAGACGTGGCGTCGCTTCTGGTTCAACGATATGCCAAGTCACATGACACCTGAGCGTATCCACGGCGGCATCATGTAAGGCTCATGGGCTTCTCTTCGCTTCTGCAAGCCGCCTCCATAAGAATGGCAGCGGCTGACGGGCTTGCACCTGCAAGCCGGTACCTGCGGAGCGAACGATGCCCACGGCTTATTTGTCTCTGGGAAGTAACCTCGGCGATCGTCGTGTTCAACTGGACGCGGCGCTCCAGCGCTTACGCGCTGAGCCTGGGTTGCGCTTGCTCAATGTGTCTTCGTACTACGAAACGAAGCCAGAAGGCACGGACTACGCGGGCAACCCGCCGTTCCTGAATGCCTGCGCGATCATCGCCACAGAGTTGGCACCAACTCCGTTACTACGTCTGTTGATGAACATCGAACACGACCTCGGCCGTGTACGGAATAGACAATTCAGCCCGCGAACCGTTGACCTCGACTTACTGCTCTACGATCAACTCATCCTGGATGATGAACACCTCACCGTGCCGCACCCGAGGATGCACGAACGCGCCTTCGTGCTGGTGCCATTGGCCGAAATCGATGACGATGTCGTTCATCCTCAACTCAAGCAAACCGTTGCTGAGCTCTTGTCTGCCATCGACGCCTCCGGTGTGACAAAAACCTTTATCCAACAGCCACTTCGTCGGCGCGACCTCCTCGGCCAGCGTGTCCTCGTCACGGGTAGCAACGCTGGTATCGGCCGTGCCATTGCTGAAGCATTCGCAGATCAGGGGGCCTCAGTCGTTGTCCACGGACGCGACGCAACACGGAACGCTGACACCTGCGAGCATCTGAAGCGGTACGACGTAAGCGTGGAGTCGGTGGTGGCAGATCTCGCCAACCCCGCGGAGGTGGATCGACTTGCTACCGAGAGCTGGGCCGACGGACTCGATGTCCTGGTGTGCAACGCCGGGGCCGACACTCTCACTGGTGAGGCCGCGAAGTGGAGCTTTGATCAGAAGCTTGAAGTCCTGCTGAACGTTGATCTCAAAGGCACGATGAAATTGAGCCGGGCCATCGGGGCCAAGATGAAACAGCGAGGACGCGGCTTGATTCTTACCGTCGGCTGGGATCAAGCCGAGACGGGTATGGAAGGCGATAGCGGGCAACTCTTCGCGGCAGTCAAAGGTGCCATCATGTGCTTCACACGCAGCCTGGCTTTGGAACTTGCACCAGATGTCCGCGTGAACAACTTGGCCCCCGGTTGGATTCGCACGACTTGGGGTGAGGAAGCCAGCGCGATTTGGCAGGAACGTGTCCGCAAGGAAACCCCTCTGGGCGTGTGGGGCTTGCCTGAAGACGTGGCCAACGCGGCGGTGTGGCTGGCCAACCCGAAGAGCAAATTCATCACCGGGCAGACCATTCGCATCAACGGCGGCGTGGTGCTTGCGTGATTCGTGCCGTGTACTTTGATGCCGTGGGCACACTATTGTTCCCCACACCTAGCGCTACCAGCATGTATGCCGAGGTTGCTGCAAGGCATGGCATGGCAGTGAATGCTGATGATGTGCGAACCCGCCTGTGGACGAAGTTCCGCGAAGAAGATGAGTTGGATCGAAAAGCAAACTGGCAGACCAGCGAAGAGCGTGAACAGCAACGCTGGCGGAGCATTGTCCAGCACGCCCTACCCGGCAGTACGGAAGAACTTTTTCAAGAACTCTATCTGCACTTCTCTCAACCACAGGCCTGGAGCCTAGCCCCCGGTACCGGGCAGCGGCTATGGGAGTTGGACGCACTTGGAGTCACCGTCGGCCTCGCCTCCAATTACGACAGTCGATTGTCGGCGGTGGTGGCCGGACATGATGATCTTGCCCCTTTACGCGGTAACGTTGTCATCAGTTCGCTGGTGGGCTGGCGCAAGCCCTCCGCCAAGTTCTTCGCCGCTGTGGTCCAATCGGCGCAGTGTGATCCAGCTCAAATCTTGTTCGTTGGAGACGACTTGGAGAACGACGTGGCAGGGGCCACCGCCGCCGGAATGAGTGCCATCCTGATCGATCCCGAAGCAAAACACCTGGATCACTCAAATCGCATCACTCGGCTCGATGAACTCCTGCAAGGTCATCACCTGTCAACGTCTATAGTTTAATTCCGAACTTGAACGAAGGCTCTCCCATGCCCGATGCGACACTCCCCGATCAAACCCGCCCGGTTACAGAATCTCAAGTGCTGAAATGGGGTACATCGCTTGCAGGTGCTCCGCCAGAAGAATCGAAATTCCTGCAAGGCCCACAACAGCGAAGCTATGAACTGTGGACGGCGTTCCGTGTGTTTTGGGAGATGCTGCACGGCTTCCGCAAGCTGCACTTTGCCGGGCCATGTGTCACTGTCTTCGGTAGTGCCCGCTTCAACGAAAACCATGTGTACTACCGGCAAGCCCGGCTGATCGGCCAACGCCTTGCGGAAGCTGGTTTCACCGTGATGACGGGTGGTGGGCCGGGCATCATGGAAGCTGCCAACCGAGGGGCAAAGGACGTGCCCAAGGCCCGCAGCATCGGTTGCAACATCATCCTGCCGAAGGAACAGAAGCCGAACCCTTACGTCGATAAGTTCGTGGATTTCCGGTTCTTCTTCGTCCGCAAGATGATGCTCATCAAGTACAGCTATGCGTTTATCGTCTGCCCTGGTGGCTTCGGCACTCTGGATGAACTTTTCGAAGTGCTCACGCTGATTCAGACCGGGAATCTGGAAGACTTTCCGGTAGTACTCGTCGGCCGCGAGTACTGGGAGCATGGCATCGCACAGATCAGAAAGTTTGCCGTAGAGAAGACAATTGATCAGGCCGACATCGACAAGCTTTACATCTGTGATGACCCTAGCGAAGCCGCGAAGTACGTGACCGACATTGCCATGAAAAAGTTTGGCCTGAGCTACGGGAAACAGATGAAGAAACGCTGGTGGCTGGGGGAGTGATGTACTTGATAATAGCTAACCACAGAGGCACGGAGACACAGAGAAAAGCAAAGTTTCAAACAGACGAATCTTCTCTGAGCCTCTGTGTCTCTGTGGTGAAGTGAATTCTTGAGATGTTACATCCAACGCACGTGCTCCAAGTTTGCGGTAATATAAGCATGTGCTAATGAGGTTTCGCCATGTCCACCAATCTCGTGCAGTCTGCTGTTCGTACCGCTCGTGGTCGGCTGATTCGCCAAGCGTTTCTCAACCGCGTCAGTCTGTCGTTGGCCATCGGCGTGGGCGTGGCTCTGGTCTGGTTCTTCCTTCAACCGTTGCTCCTGCAGGATTCACCCGGCTGGCTGCGTTGGACGGTGCTAGGCACAGCAACTTTCGTGGCGTTGGCCTACACAGTCTGGCAAACCCGTCGGCAGGCACCAACTCAACAAGCGGCGGCGTTGGAAGTGGATTCGCGGTTGAATTTGCGGGAACGCGTGGTGACCGCCACGGGTATGCCTTCCGAGCTACGCTCAACGAGTGCTGGTCAGGCAATGGTGGCCGATGCTGAGGAGCAGTTGAAGGACAAAAACGTCGCCAACGATTTCCCGGTAAGTCTCCGCTGGACAGCAGCCTTGGCCCCGGCCTTCGCCATCGCCCTCGTGCTGGTGGTGCTGTTCTGGAACCCCACGGTGATCGACTTCAGCACACTCTTGGCCGGCGACAAAAAAAGCGGCAGCAGCAACACCAAGAGTGGTGACATCGCCAAGAAACCAACGACTGCACCTGAAGCGAAGAAGCCACAGGAAGAACTACCCAAGTCCAAGAACGAGAAGATTCTCGCAGAGATCGATGCGGATCTGAAACGCCTGAACGAGAAGTACGACAAGACCGACTACGAGAAGAACCCCGAGAAGGCATTGGAGAAGACCGCAGAACTCACGAAGCTGGAAGAGAAAGCGCAGAAGTTCACGAAGGAAAAGGAACTCGAACTCAAACAGTTGGCTGACAAACTGGCTCAGCTCGAAAAGCTGGGCAAGAAAGAAGACTTCAAGGAAGGCCCGGCCAACGAACTGAACGATGCCCTCGCCAAAGGCGAGATCGACAAGGCCGAGGATGCGATCGACGAGTTGAAGAAGAAATTGGACAAGGACGAACTGACCAAGAAGGACAAAGAACAACTGGCCGACCAACTGGACAAGATGAAGGATGAACTCACGAAACAGAAGGAAGAAGTCGAACGCCTCAACCGGGACAAGGAAGAGAAACAGGACGAACTGCAAAAGGAAATCGACAAAGCCAAGCAGGAAGGCCGCGAACAAGATGCGGAGGAATTGGAACGCGAATTGGAAAAGGCCCCGCCGCCCCAGAAGGACACTGAAGAACAACTGAAAGATCTGGCCGACCAACTCGGGCAGGCCCAACAGGGTTTGGAGAAGGGCGACAAGCAGGAAGCCGGCGAGGCGCTGCAAAAGGCCAAACAATCTGTGCAGAAGATGAAAAAGAGCGTAGATCAATTGGCTAAGGGCGAGCAACAAGCCGAACGATTGAAACGCGACCGACAAGACTCGGCGAATACGGCCCAAGGCGAAAAAGGTGAAAAGGGCGACGGCCAAAAGAACGCGCAGGGACAGAAGGGTGATGGAGAAAAATCGAGTAAGGCACAAGCCGGGGGCGAGAATGGCGACGAGAAAAGCGACGAACTGACGAAATCCAAGAGTGGTCCGAACAAAGGTGGAGTCGGGGCTGGGCAGCGGGCGATCAACGAGGACGCAAAAACCGGCTCCGAAGAAACCCGTATTCGCAGCCTGCAAGACCTCAAAGGCAAATCGACCTTCGGTGGCCTGACCAAAGGCGATGGCTTTACGAAGAAATCGAACAAGGACCTTGGACAGTCGATTCAAAAGGCAGCACAAGACGCACCGAACGCCAGCGACGTACAAACACTCCCACGCGATGCCCGCGATTCCGTGGCTGAGTACTTCAAGAAACTTGGCAGCGACGATAAGAAGAAGTAGAGCTTATTTCAAAAGGGGGACTGGCTCCGAGTCTTCGAGGTGCCTTTCCCCCTTTTGAAATAAGCTCAAGTCTACCGGAGCAACAGCGATGAACTGGAACTTTTTGATACCGTTGGGCATCATCGTCGTGATGAGTGTGTTGGGCTATCTCATGCAGATGCTCAAGAACGCGACGCAAAAGCAACAGGCGGAGCGGGATCGAGAACGTGCTGCTGCTCGCTCCCGTGCGAAGGATCGCCAGCCGACTGTTCGCACCGCCAACCGCGACCTCGACCGTTATCAGCGAGCCATCGACGCCCAACGAGCCAAACCTGCACCATCGAACATTCCGGTTGCCGCAAAAGTTGTTGCATCGAAGGCCGTTAGTAAACCACGGTTGGCAGATACGCCTGCTCCTGAGTTCCCAGCCTCTAAGTCCAGTTCTGCACGAACAGCGGCAGCCACTTTAGTAACTGGCACATTCGATGCGATCCCGACGGCAACCGTCGTGGCCACGCCGAAGATCGCAGTCGTTACCAAACCAGTAAAAGCACCGGCCCCGCCAAAGTCTGCAACGACGGAACATGTGAATCCGGTTGCAGTCCAATTGCAAGCACTCTTGCAGAACCCGAACTCGTTGGCTGTCGCAGTCATGCTGCATGAGGTTCTTGGCCCGCCCAAGTGCAAAGGCGGCTAGTCTGACCCTTGGGCGCACTATTCCGTGCCACGCTGGACAACTTCTCGGTTACAATCTTGTTGGTACCCGTCTGAGAAATTGTTCGAGATGGCCAGCAGTTCCAAGACAGCACCTTCGCCAAAAACACCAGAACGAACGCGGACAATACTTCGCGGGCCGGGTTTTCCGCTTCGCGCCGAGTCATTGAGCTTTGAACTCTCGGCCTCGACAGCCCAACCAAGAGTTGGCCTGCCCGAACCAATCAGCTTCGATCAAGGCACAACGAAACTCCTTCGACCAAAGCTTGATCTCGAATCGCAGAAGATGTTTCATCGTCGCCTGCGATTGTGCTGCATTATTGCTATGGCACCACTCGTTTTTTTGCTAATCAGCGCCTGCTCGAACGTGGTCGAATTGTTCGGTCGAGAAACGGTCGGGATCGTTGGGGCTAGCCTCAGCGGTGCCGTGGTCTTGTTGCTCCTAGGCATCGCCATCTTGATGTTCCGCAGGCCTTATTTACCTGAGCGAACGCTGCGGCTGCTTGAAATCATCGTGTTCGGAAGTATGGCGTTGTTCTTTGCGTACTGGCAGTTCACCGTGCAAACCGGGATGCCTGATGAGTTCTATCGTGCGATGGAACGGCGTGACGCGCTCCGTGATATGCCAACACGCTTAATCCCGGAGAAAGCTGTCGATCCAAATGAACCGATCCCCATCCGCCTGACGATGGATCGCGTGGAGACCATCCGCGACATCAACAACGTGCACGAAAGCCTGCGTGTCCTCGCGGCTGCGCTCATCGTGCATTTCAATTGGTTCATTCTCATCGTGTTTCACGCGGTTTTTGTGCCAAGCACACTGGCACGCGGGGTGTCCGTTACGCTGGCGATGGCCCTTGTGCCCTTGGGCATCGACGGCGTTGCCGTGGCAACGCATGAACCGACGCTGCACAATGCCGTCATGTTGTTCTCGGTAGCGCTTGCATTTCTTGGGGCGGCGAGTGCGCTGGCGATCTTCGGCACGGCCAAGCAAGCTGAGTTGCAAAAACAAGTCGAGTCGGCCCGGGAAGCTGTCCGCGAGATGGGCCAGTATCGTTTGCGACGCAAGCTCGGTCAGGGTGGTATGGGTGAAGTGTACTTGGCCGAGCACTTCATGTTGAAACGTCCTTGTGCCCTCAAACGGATTCACCCAAAGTATCTGCATAGCCCCGATCAGTTGCAGCGTTTTGAACGCGAGGTTCAAGCCACAGCTCGGCTTCGGCATCCGAACACCGTCGAGATTTACGATTACGGCGTAGCAGAGGACGGCACGTTCTATTACGTGATGGAGTACCTGCCGGGGTTGAGCCTCGAAGAAGTGGTCGGGCGGTATGGGCCGATCCCTGCTGATCGTATGATCCACATCATTACGCAGATCTGCGGGGCACTGCGTGAGGCTCACGAAGCCGGACTTGTCCACCGCGACATCAAGCCAAGCAACATCATCTTGAACCGTGGTGGATCACCACACGATCAGATCAAACTGGTGGACTTCGGACTGGTACATTCCCTGGCGGAAGACAATCAGCCGGATCGCAAGATCACCCGCGATGGTTTGATCGTAGGCACGCCGGAGTACATGAGCCCGGAACAGGCGAGTGGCGGTGTTCTCGATGGGCGGAGCGATCTCTTCAGTCTGGGCAGCGTGGCCTATTACCTGCTTACGGGTCGTGAAGCGTTCCACAAAGAGAACCCGCTGAAAACCTTGTTGTGCGTGGTGGCGGATACTCCACAACCGATTGCTGAGTTAAATCCATTTGTGCCGGATGATGTGTTAGGCATCGTAGCGAAGTGTTTGGCGAAAGAATCCGCCCAGCGGGTACAAACTGCGGCGGAATTGGAACGCTTGCTGTTGGCCTGTGCGTGTAGCCGGAACTGGACGGAGACCCGTGCCGCTGAATGGTGGGAGGCCCACCCAAGCTCAGAGAGTGCGGGGACCGATTTGGCAAGTTTGCCGCTGCGCGAGCCATCACGGGGATGAGTGAGGCAAGATTTCATCTTGCCATCCAAGAGTGCTGTTTGAGTACTTGCACCACTACAATGACGGCAACTCCCTGGATCGACCCTATGCGTTTGTTCCTGTTTTTGTTCGTTGTTTGCACCACGACAATTCAAGCCTTGGCTGGTACATCGAACAGCTTGATGGACATCAGTCCGGATGGCAAGAAGTTGGCCGTTGTGAACACCGACAACGGCACGGTGAGCGTGGTCGATCTCAAAGCCCGCAAGAAACTAGCCGAGTATCCGGTTGGCGATCACCCAGAAGGTGTGAGCTGGATCGGCGACACCGGCACGTTCCTCGTCACGGTGTATGGTGATGATGTGGTGCGGTTTTACGACCAGGACAAAGGCCACCTGTTCCGGCTGGCAGTCGGTGATGAACCTTACGGCGTGGTCACCACCAAAGATGGCAAGCTGGCTTACGTCACGCACGACTACCCAGGAACGGTCAGCGAGATCGACACCACCACACGCAAGGTTTTGCGGTCGTTCAAGGCCGGGCCTGGTGCCCGTGGCCTTGCCATCAGTAATGACGAAAAAACCCTGTTCGTCACCGAGTTCCACACGACCAAACTGCTGGCCATCGACATCGCCACCGGCAAAGTCACGGACTCGTGGGCTGGTTATGAGTCCGACAATCTCGCCCGCAACGTGATTCTGCATCCGACCCGGCCCAAGGCCTATATCTCGCATATCCGCAGCCGAGTCACCGCCTTCGATGCCCGTGGCTCGATCTTCCCACAGGTGGCAATTGCCGACCTCTGGACACCAAAGTCCAAGGACGAAAAACGCCGTCGGACGATCCCGATGGACACGTTCAACAACGTGTATGTGGTGACCAATCCGTGGGAAGCGGCCATCAGCCCGGACGGCAAAAAGATCTACACGATCTACGCGGGCACCAACGACATGAACGTGTCGAAGGTGGTGGATGACGACTTCAACGAGTTTGAACGGATCGGCCAAGCCATCACCATCGGCAAGCATCCACGGGCGATCCGCGTGAGTGCCGACAGCAGCGAGGTGTACATCTACAACACGCTGGATCAGGAAGTGACGATCTACGATGCCAACATGCGTAAGCAGGGCAGCGTAAAGGTGTGCGAGCCAGCACAAACCAAGGAGTGGCTGCGCGGCAAGGAACTGTTCCAGACCGCATTGCAACCGATGGGTGGTGGCCGGGGCGTGAGTTGGGTAGCGTGCAGTTCCTGCAATCCGGACGGCCTGACCGACAACCGCACCTGGCAGAACCCCGAAGGCAACCGCAAGACGCCCAACCTCTTTGGCACAGCACATACGCACCCATTGCACTGGAGTGCCGACCGCGATGAGAGCCAGGATTTTGAATACACGATCCGTGGTCAACTGATGATGGGTCGCGGGTTGTCGAACGCCCGGCTCAAGACAGGTCGAGAGTTCGAGAAAACCGCACTTGAGCAAAAGACATCGGGTTTGTCCAAAGATCTCGACGCGATGGCCATCTACACCAACTCCTTCCCGATTCGATTGTCTCCACACGCCGTGGACGGCAAGCTCAGCGAGTCGGCCCTTCGCGGTAAGGCCATCTTCAACAACGGCACCACACAATGTGCCACGTGCCACAGCGGGGCCTATTACAGCGACAGCCAACTGGCCAAGCCAGGCAACGTGCATGATGTCGGCACAGGTGCTGGCCCACGAGAGAAGATGGGGCCAAAGTTCGACACACCAACCCTGCTGGGTGTCTATCGCATGGGCAGCTACTTGCACGACGGCCGGGCCAAGACGCTGGAAGACGTGCTGACGACCCACAACAAGGGCGACAAGCACGGCAAGACCAGCCACCTGAAGAAGGAAGAGCTGGACGACCTTGTCGAGTTCATGAAGGGGCTGCCGTACGAAACCCCGCCGACGGACACCAAGAACACCGTCAAAGACTTCTACGTGGAACTCAAATACCCACGCCCGGAAGACAAGTAGCACTTTCAAAACGGGGACTGGCTCCGAGTCTTCGAGGTGCCTGTCCCCGTTTTGAAAGTGCTACTACTAATCATGCCTCGTTTAGCGGTTCTTCCATTTCTGACGGCGAAAACCCATCGTTCGTCGTCCGTTCCAGCGCAAGGTTTGTGCGATTTCTGCGCGCAACATGCCAACAGTAACGACGATGACCAATGGCACGGGGGGCATTTCAACCAAATCCGGTCAGAGCGGCACTCGAACCGCATGAGGTCGGGTACATTTGCCGAACTGCATAGTAGAGCGAGCGAACACCGGAGGGATACGACATGCTCGTACTCAGTCGCAAACTGGGCGAAAAAATTTACATCGGCGAGAACATCTGCATTACGGTCGTTGACATCGACCGAGGCAAGATTCGCTTGGGCATCGAAGCCCCACGAGATGTGGCCATCTATCGTCAGGAACTGTTGCCCAACGGCCAACTTCCTGAGACCGTGAACCCCGCCATCAAAGTGCCTGCCGCTTCGTAACACATCCGCTAATCAACAGGAACAGCCGTCGCCTTCTCCGGTGCGACGGCTGTTCGTGTTTTTTGTGGGTGACTTCGCCGGCTTGATCTCGACGAGCGACGGCTCTCATGCGAGCCGCGAACGAAATGCAGCGAGAGAGAGTTTCATTTTTGTAATGTAGCCGCGCTGAAGAGTGAAACGTAGTTGAGCGTGATCAGTGCCGCTCGCTCAGCTACGCTCCGCATCGCGGTAACTCTCAACCATCAGCATAAGTAATTCCTGGGCGGCGGCGTGTTCAAGGCCAACGGTAGGAAAAACAATCCAAGCTGTCGAAGTACACTCGCACGGGACAACGTCTTTCTGCAGACAGAGTGCATGCCTTCAGCAGGTCGATCGCACACCACGCCGTGTTCGCATCCCCGAGACCGTCGGGTAGATCCCAAACATCCATTGCGCACGGATCGCCGTCATAAATGCCGCGAAGCTGGTCGTCGACATAGCGGCGGAGCGGGTGCACCAAGGCCGCCGCAATGTCGAGGCCGAGGTCGAGACACTGTTGGGTATCGTCTGGTTCTCCCGCTATTCTCCGCAACGTGAGGTTTTGGAGTTGTTGCCGAATTGGGGCGACGACCATGCTCCGCCAACCCTCACGTTCCGCCGTCAAGTGGCGAGCTTCGATCTCATCAAGTACGACAAAGAATCGACTCGCACTCGTGATCTCGCCGATCCATAGCCCACAATTGAAGAATGCTTCGCCCATGTTCGAATCCACCCAATGCTCGCGGATCAGCGGCCAAACTTGTGATTCGTTGCAAATGCGCAATCGATTCCTGCTGGCTCAGCTTTCTCCGGTGCGACGGCTGTTCGTGTTTTGTGTGGGTGACTTCGCCGGCTTGATCTCACCCCGGACAGTCCACACTTCGTCCCATAACTTCTGCCAGGCTTACAGCGGTTCCCGTGATGCTCTTACAGATCATCAACCCTGTTAGCCCGCAGCGCCAGCAAGGGCCGCTGGCTCACCCGATAAGTGACTTGGCCCTTGCTGGCGCTGCGGGCTAACAGTTTTTCGCTGCGCCGGTCTTGTTATTCGGACTGCCCTTGCTCAGCGAGCCGCGACTCCCGAATCCTACTTTCCAGCAACTCGGAGACCTCCGCGAATGCCGCCTTGCACTGCCGGTGGCGGAGTGGGAGTCCACGCCTGCATGTTGAATCGGAATGAAAGAAGTCACTGACACTCAACTGTCAGCAGAGGAAGTTCCAGGGGCGGCGTCTGGCCCGCCACCTGCCGGCTAATCCTCCCCAGCACTGATCTCCGACAGCCGGTCAGCCCCGTGGAAGTTGAATGTCATCCAGAGGCCCGCGTTCGGCCGCATCCGACTGCCATTCGGCATCCGCACGAGATACCACAGGAACGACTCCCCGCCCTTATCGTTAACAGGCTGGTACGGAAGGCCACGGGCGTCGAGCCAGGCCACGACCTGTTCGCGGGATGATCCGACCGGGAGTGCGGACCGAGCCTCGGATCGCAGGCTACCGACGCGGATGCCGTTGTACGGCCGGTACGCGAGTTCGCACGCGCCGACACAGCCAGCGACCAGAAGTCCCGCCAACGTCCACAGCACGGCAGGCGGGACACGCGCACGAAGCATACGGCTCAACACACGACCTCCGTGGCTCGGGGCTTCCTCGCCGAACGACTGCGTTCACCTGCCCGGCGGGCAAGTGAGACTTGTACCTCGAAAAACCCATGTGCCCGCCGGGTCAGGTGCAACGCTTTGTTCGGCGGTACTCCTCGGAAACGCGGGCCAACTCTGCCTCGTACTGCGGCCGGCGGAATACCAGCGGCCGGAACTCGCAGTACGGACACGCCTCGGCCATTGGGAACTGTCGCCATGCCAGCCAGCCGACGTGCCCCGGCCCCGCACGCACCGACACCGCCCCGCACGCCGCCTCCCCACAGGTGCACACCAACACCTCGCTGAACCCCGGACACCACGGTGAGTTGGGGACGCCTAACAGGTGACGACCGGGAAGCAGCATGACACCGGCCCGCACCCACTTGTAGCGGCTGGCCGACGGGTCCGACCCGATCGCCTGCCGGTGCGCGGCCTCGATCCGCCGAACCCGCTCGGTCAGCGGCTCGCCGTCGATGTGGACGGAGACGGTGAAGTCGTGCGGCCAACCCGCGTCCGGAACCAACCCGAGTGCGATGACATTCATGCCCCCTCGCTGTTTCACGCAGCCTGCGGCGAAAACCTTTCCCGCCGAACTTGTTATTCGACAGAATTATTTCTGCCTAACTCCGACAGGCTCAACACTTTTAGCCTGCCTTCTTGTGCAGGCTAACCGGAGGTATTTGCTAAGTCAACAACGGGGAACATAGAAACCGTTGAATGACATTGGCTGCCCCACTTCTGGCCCAACGGTCTGCAACATCCCCATACGATTCTGATCATACCAGTAGTCACGACGCATCCCTTTACACCGGCACACTCACGTTGTGCCGTTCGCCAAGACCAAGTCGAGCCGGAAGAACGAGCGACATTTGGACAGGCGTGGCGCACCTCGTCTTACGATGTATAAATTCATTAAGGCACATCGGCGAGCTTGCGCCACAACATTTCGATGGCTGGTGAGCACAAACTGAGTCTTTGCCTTGGCTTACGACATAACCATTGATGAGACTGCAACATTCATCCTTCTCACCACGCATCGCCGGGGGTGGGGGTGTGCATGTCCGTGATAAACATTAACTCCAGACAGAATGACGTTCCGGTAGGTCAGTAGCATCAACTTGAGCCAATTTCACTTCCGCTAGGCAAATCGTGTGTAGCACGCTATCCGCAGGCAACTTTGATGGGCCGATCATGCGCGGAATGTGGGTCGGATTGTTGCTGATGACGGGTATCGCACAGGCTGCGGTGCCTGCGTATCTGCCGCGCTACGAACTTGCCATCGACCTGAACACCAGCACCAAGCTGGTGAACATCCGCGAACGGATCACCTGGACGAACCCTGCCGAGCGCGACACGCAAGAACTCGTTGTCAACTTCTACCCGCGATTCACCGTGCCGAAGTCCGATGAGTTGATGCTGTCGAAGACGCTGGAAGTGCTACGGTTGAACCCGGCAGATGCCATGCTGACCGGAACAACGCCACCGGGGCAGATCAACACGATCACGATGACCGATACGACGGGGCGCGTCATTGAGTTGCCCTTCGAATACGCCAAGGCCAACCCGACGGCGGTGAGCATCGCACTGCCCAACGTGGTGCGACCCGGCGAAAGCGTGACAGTGACCATCGACTGTCAGATTCGCCTGCCGAACAAACAGGGCCGCTGGGGCCACTGGAAGGGCGTGCACGTTCTGGCGAACTCGCTGCCCACCGTGGCGTATTACGACCACCTCGGCTGGCACGCCATGCCGTTCGTGCCGTGGCATCAACCGTTCTGGAATGAAGCGGGCATCTACACCGGCACCATCAAGCTGCCCAAGGAACAGAAGCTGGCGTGCAGTGCGGCGATTGGCTCCGAAGAATTGGTGGATGGTGAACGAGTCTCGACGATCCTGCCGTTCACCGGGCGAGACTTCACACTCGTGTGCAGTGCGGAGTTCCGCGAGTTTACCCATGTGGCGAAGACGGACAGCGGGCAGGAGATTCAACTTAAGTGCCTAGCCTTCGAGCGGCACGAGTTCCGGGCCAACTTGATTCTCAAGACCGTGGCTGAGGCGATCCCTCGCTTTGCACGCTGGTTCGGCGACTTCCCGAGTGGTCAGTACACGATTGTCGAAAGCTACTTCGGCTGGAACGGCAACGAATCCGCCGGCCTGACGATGATCGACGAGCGCGTGTTCGACATGCCCAAGGCAGGCATCGGCTACATCGAGTACCTCGTGAGCCACGAGACCTGCCATCAGTGGTGGTACAACCTCGTGGGCACCAACGGCTACAGCGAAAGCTTCATGGATGAAGGTGCTGCCACGTACTTCACACACAAGATGCTCGATGGAGCACGCGGCAAAAACAACACCATCATCGCCTGGGGTGACATTCCGTTCACACCCAGCGTGAAGCGGGAGAACTACCGCTTCAGCTCGATGATGGGGGCGATTGGCCGTGATGAAATGAAACCGGCCATCGGCCCGCTGCCGGAATTCGGCCATCTCTTCAACCTGTTCACCGGTGCGTACGACCGTGGTTCCAAGGTGTTTGGCCTGATGGAAGCCCGCATGGGCGAGGCCAACTTCCACGACTTCATCCGTGATCTGGTGGGCAAGTACTCTTGGAAGGTCATCAGTGCAGGGAAGCTGGAAACGGAACTGGCCGACTACACAGGCAAGAGTTGGAAGCCGTTCTTCGATGACTGGGTGTACGGCCGCGGGCTGACGGATTGGTCGGTGGAGTCCGTGCAGGTTGATGGCCAACGGTTACGCCGCATCGGGCCATGGCGCAAGGATTTGGTCCGCAGTAACACTGGCTATCCGGTGTCGGTCATCCTCCGGCAATCGCGGGAGTACGACGAACCTACCACGCTGGCCTTCCGCCAACCGGGTGAGTTGGGATACCCGATCCGCATCCCGATCCTTGGCACGAAACAAGAGACGAAGCTCGACGACTTCAACACGAAGGTAACACCGCTGGGCGATGGTCGTGTGCGGGTTTCACTCACACTGCCAGCACCACCGGATGATGTGATCGTCGATCCGGATCATGTGCTGCTAGATGCTGACCCGGCGAACAACCACTGGACATTCAACCCAAGCATCAAGCTAATACCGCTCATGTCGATGGTCGACGAAAACGCCCTTACCTGCGACTACGACCGCTGGAACTTCGTTGCGGGTGGTTGGGCAGGCGGCTCACTCTACAACGACCCTTGGTACACCCGTGGCACCACCTTCGGTGTGAAAGCGAGTGCGGTTCGTACTCAGAAAGCGTTGCTGTCGACATACGCCGGTTATCGCTCGGACTTCAACGACTTGGTCTTTGGCTTGGATGGGCTGATCGATCATGTGCCGTTTCCGAAGAGTCAAATCGGCTTCAACTACGAACGCCGCATCGCCCAACTTGGTGGCAATCAGGGGCAGAACGGTGCGAACCGGGCTTCGCTTTTTGGGCGATACATCTTCCAACAAAGCGCGAGCTTGTACCTGCCACCGCTCAGCTATGCCGATCTGTTCACCACCTATCAGGATAACTTCCTGCCGGATGCACGGGTGCGGGCCGCTGGTGCTGTGCGACCGGCGAACACGTGGTTGAGTGGAGCACACTACCGGCTGAACCTGTACACGCCGTACTGGGATCCGGAGAAGGGACTCTTCGCAGACGTCATTTACTCCGCAGGCACGGCCCGCATTGGTGGCGAAACAGTTGGGGCACAACAGCTCCGTGCGGAACTGGCCGGTGTGCGCAAGTTACCGGACGGCTTGGGATACTTCTCCGATGTACGCATTGCGGCACGTGGCATGTACGGCGGTGCGTGGCCGCTGCGTGGCGAGTTTTACACGCTCGGTGGCAGTGGGCAGTTCCGTGGCTTCGATACCCGCGAACAACAGGGCAGCCAGTTCTGGTTGGCGAATGTTGAAGCTCGGTTCCCAGTGCTGCGAGATCGTAGTTGGAACTTCGTGGATAACGTTGTCGGTGTGCGTGATGTGTGGCTGGCTGGCTTCTATGATGTCGGGCGAATCTATGCGAATGAACGTGCTGTTGGTGATACAGCCCATGCGTTGGGCATGGGCTTGCGGGTGAACGTGGCTTTGCTGAGCTTCATCGAGAATGCCGTGCTGCGGGTGGACGTGGCGAAGACGTTGAACGCAGCCACGCCGTTTCAATTCTGGATTGGCGTGCAGCATCCGTTCTAAAGCCGGGCAAGTTCCGCTGCGATGTTGGCACGAGCTCGTTTTTCACCTTCTGCAAGCAACCACGCGGTGCGATAGATCGCCGGGCGATTCAGGAAGCCTTCCAACACTGCACGGCGACCGCTGCGGTACTCCGCATCCGGCACCCATTCATACTCCTTGCGGATGTCGGCTGCATAACGAAGGTAGCGAGCTTCACTCGAACCTAGGATCGCGAGGTCTGCATCCAACAGCACATCGGCTTCGGCCAACTTGCTCTCATTCGCAGCATCGTGCTTCGTGGTCAAAATCAGTTCACGCACAATCGCCAATTGATGTGGCTCTAGGCCAAGTAACGCAAGTTGTTCCTTCGCGACCGTGGCACTATCTTCTTCGTTCGTTTTGCCGCGCGGGTCGTATACCACGTCGTGATACCACACGGCCAGGTTTAATTCGATGGGGTGCGGCAGACCACGGCCCAGCTTGCCGGTGATCTTGAGCATCTCGCCAATGTGCTCCAGCGTGTGGTAGTGCCGATGCGGTTGAGTGTACTTCAGCACCAGAAAATCGAATGCAGTGTATGCCGTGGCAATGCCCACATTCAGTGGTTGTAACAGGCTCACCCAACCACGTTGTAGGGAGTCGATTTTTTCTGGAGTCACCATGCCTACATTTTAGACCACGATGGAATTCGTTTACTAGAATTTGACTTTGTTCGATCAACTGCTTAACTTTCGTAGATAGGCGGAAGTTCTGATCAGGTACTTGCCATGAGTTCGAGCAGTCAATGCTCCAATTGCTCGGCTCCACTTCGTGTCGTTGTTGCGCACGGTTTGTGTGAAACTTGCTACGTACTTTCAACACATCAAGCCGAAGTCAACCTTACAAATCCAACGCAGACGTACCAAAATGATGTTGAAATCGCTGTCACTCGCACGGCATCCGGCGGTGTTTCCCCTCAACAACACGACGCTACCAAGTATCAGGGACTGGCGCAGAGCGTACAAAAAAGTACTTCTGAAGTTTTCGACGAACGATATGAAATTCTTTTCTCACTGGGCAGCGGTGGAATGGGCGAAGTTTGGAAGGCCTTTGACCGTAATACCGAACGGTTTGTGGCAATCAAATACATCAAGTCCACTCAGTTTCATTCGACTGTCTACAACCGCTTTCTGACAGAAGCACGGTCGATGGCTAACTTAAAGCACACAAACGTGCTGGGGCTTTACGATTTCTCTGTTGATGCACTGCGACCCTATATGGTGCTGGAGTTCGTAGATGGGCAATCGCTGGCTGTGAAACTTGCAAATTTCAAGATAGCGCCGATCCCGTTTAAGGAGGTTGCGCGCATCATGGAAGATGCTGCTCGGGGCGTGCACTCTGCACATGAATCAAACGTACTGCATCGCGATTTAAAGCCATCGAACATTATGGTTGCTAACGACGGCACCGTGAAAGTGCTCGACTTTGGTCTTGCCAAGCGGACATCTGATGCAGGATTGCAGATAACCTTGACGAGCATGATTGTCGGTGGCACACCTGGTTTTACTGCACCAGAACAAGTGAAGCCCGATGGCGAGACCACGCCACAGACCGATGTTTGGGGCTTAGGGGCCACACTGTATGCACTGCTCGCCGGAGTAGCACCGTTCCCCACGGGTGCTGAAAACCTTGGTAAGGTGCTCACGGAATCGCTAACCCCTCTGCGGAACCGTCGGATCGGTACGCCCTCGGCACTCGAAGCCGTGGCCATGAAATGCCTGTCGAAGAATCCCATCGAGAGGTATGCAACTGCCTTGGACTTGGCACAGGACTTGGCTCGCTTCCAACGAGGGGAGCCAGTTACGGCGAAGAAGGTGACGCTCGCAGAAAGGGGAATCTTCGTTGCCAAACAAGTCCCGCGATCCACATGGTTGGCGTTGATGTTGTTTGTGGTCGTGATTGCTTCGGGTGCATCGCTTGCCATGTTGCCAAAGCGAACTTTGCAAGAAGCGGAACAGGATCAGCTCCGCGCGGGTCAAGCAGTTACAATCATCGGCACCGAGCATCCGGAAGATCGCAAGTTCCGCAGCTTTTTCGAGCTGAATACTCTCGGAAAATCTGTGGTACCTGGCAGTGGTTCCTCGTTTCTTGCCCATACACGCAGTATCTGCGAACTGTCACCGGATCCAGGCCGAGCGCAATATTTCATTGAGGCCGAGTTCCAGATTAGAATTGATGAAACAAATAGAATTACTGGTCAACAATCATTAATCGGCATGTGCTTTGATCATCACGTTACCAAGTTGCAAAACAATTGCACTTTGATGACGTTTTACGCTATAGCCTTTCATGACTACGAAGACCAGGATAGAAAAAATGTCGCTCCATTTTTTCCAACAGTCGTCTCTATTCGGCACTATGCCGTACACTTTGATGCACAAGGCATACTTTCAACATATACTCAAGCCTGTTTTTCTCAAAGGTTTGCTACTGCCACTCAACTTCCTACCCCATACAAGAAGATTGTTGTCGAAATTCAACCAGATTGCTTCCGCTTCTGGTGGAACTGCGAGCCAATACAAACTCCAAGTTTTTCCTACTCAAAACCAACGATCGACAAAGACTACGCCAACGCAATGATTGAGCCTGTCTTTAAAGACCTAGTACTGACAAGCGAAGAAATGCCCTGTTGGTCTCCACGACATGGTGTCGGACTTTACTGTCAAAGTGCTCAGTTAGGTGTCAAGAACTTTAAACTCACTCCGATCAACCCTTAACCCTTGAAAGTCACCCATGCCCAGCATTCAAATCACGAGTCCGCTTCCAGGCGATACGCCGCCAACCACAATACTGGTCACTGGAATCTTCGATTACGGCGTCACCGTCGGAATGCCAAGTGATAAAAAGAGTCCACTCCCACCCTCACCACTCGCATCAGTACAACCTCCTCCTCCAGTTCCACCACCACCGAATATCAAGGTCACTGTGACATATACTGGTGGAACGAAGACAAAGGATGTGCCTCCGACAGGTACTAGTGGCACTTTTACGATGCCAACAATGTTCGACAGCAATAGTGATTTAGCTGGGCTACAGGATTGTGTCATCAAAGTGGAGCTTTACAAAAACAACGCTATTGTTGCTTCGGATACGGTTAACAATATTGATTTTGCTGCAGGGGGTATTGGTGGAGGCCAATCTGGTCAAACGAATAGCCCAACATATCCTTAACTACATACTAAAACATAACTCACACCCCTCCCTAACGGATACATTTACATGAACGATAACGTTAAAATCGAGTTTAGAATCATTAGTCCTGATCCACTTGGAGAGACTCCTAAACTTGTTATTTCCAGAAGAAGAAAACTTGATCGCACAGCTGGTGGCACAGGCCCTAAAGAATCCAAGGATGTTAAAAGTAATGACGTTTTCAGCAAGAATATGTCTTTCAGTCAGCCGGGTGCCGACCATGTCATCAAATGTACTTTGGATATACCGCATACAGTGATCAGAAGGTTGCGTCAGAAGCACAAAGCTGATCTGTCACCAAATAACTCTACAAGGAAATTTATGCTTTGTGCAACCATCATCGTCACCAACGCAGACGGCGAGATCATCGCTAAGGTTTCCAAGTTGCTTACCGAGTAAGTTGCCTACCATCTGGGTATGAACACCGCAGCTCTTATCTATCCCCATCAACTCTTCGTTCCGCAACCGGCCATTGCTGGTGCGGATCATGTTTTCATGGTTGAAGATCCGCTCTTCTTCACACAATATCCGTTTCATCAGCAGAAGCTCGTGTTCCACCGTGCCAGCATGAAGGCCTATGCAGCTGCTCTCAGTGACACTGGGCTGACAGTGAAGTACGTGGAGGCAAAGGAACTCTCCAAGAGTGGGGACATCACAAAGCAACTTGCCAAATGGAAGATCAAGACGGTGCAAGTGGTCGATCCGTGTGATGACGACTTGGAGACCGCGCTCGTGGGCCAGTTGAAAGCCGCGAAGATCACGTTGACCACACTTCCCGATCCGCACTTCCTCACCAAGCGGGAGCAGATCACCCAGTACACCGCTGGCAAGAAGAAGCTCTTCTTTACCGACTTCTACATGCAGCAACGCAAGAGATTGAACCTACTACTCGAACCTGGTGAGAAGCCAGTCGGCGGCCAATGGAGTTTCGACCCCGACAACCGCAAGAAGCTACCGGCCAGCGTTGCAGTGCCCAAGGTGACCTGGCCCAAGTCGAACGAGTTTGTGCTTGAAGCACAAGACTATGTAAAGCAAAATTTCCCGAAGAATTTCGGCACGACGGACAACTTCACTTATCCGATCGACCATCAACAAGCACGGGTGTGGCTGAAGCAGTTTGTGCGGGATCGCCTTGCCCTGTTTGGCGACTACGAAGACGCTATCAGCAGCAAGCACGAGATCGTCTTTCACTCAGTGCTGACACCGATGCTCAACACCGGCCTGATCTCGCCGCAAGAGATTGTCGATGAAGTGATGAAGCACGCGGACAAGGTTCCGCTGAACTCTCTCGAAGGCTTCATTCGACAGGTCGTCGGCTGGCGTGAGTTCATCCGCCTTGTGTATCTCACACATGGCCGTAAACAACGTACCAGCAACTTCTGGAAGCTGACCAAACCGATGCCCAAGGCGTTTTACGACGGTACCACGGGCATCGCTCCGATCGATCATGTTATCAAGCAAGTGCTTCGCACCGGGTACTGCCATCACATCGAACGGCTCATGATCCTCGGGAACTTTTTGGTGTTGTGCGATGTGCATCCTGATGCGGTGTACCAGTGGTTCATGGAACTGTTCATCGATGCCTACGACTGGGTCATGGTGCCGAACAGCTACGGCATGAGTCAGCAAGCCGACGGCGGGCTGATGACTACCAAACCGTACATCAGTGGCTCGGCGTATGTGCTGAAAATGAGCGACTTCAAGAAAGGCCCGTGGTGTCCGATCTGGGATGCCCTGTATTGGCGGTTCATCGATCAGCACACCGAGTTCTTCGCGGCCAACCCGCGTATGGCCATGATGGCCAAGATGAAAGAGAAACTCGGTGACAAGATGATCGAGCATCGCCGTGTGGCCGAGGCTTTCTTGCGGCAGCTGCACGGCGATGAATAAACAGAGCCACTTCCGCTACAACAATGGCAACTCAACTGCGGAGTAATCCTGATGATGCGCTGGCTTCTTCTTCTCGTGGTGATCTGTTTCACCTCTTCTACGAGTTTCGCTGTGGATGCTGACAAAGATCTCGCGGACTTGTTCAAGAAGTATTTGGAATCCGAATTCCAACGCCACCCCACCTTTGCCAGCGCGCAAGGCAACCACGACTACGACGACCAAATGGACGACCTCTCGGCCAAGGCTCGCGCCAGCGACCTTGGTGAAGCCAAAGAGTGGTTGAAGAAGATCGACTCGATTCCGTTCGCTAAGCTCAGCGCTGCTGGGCAACTCGATGTCAAAATCTGGAAGCATGCGTTGCAATCGCAACTCAAGCTCACCGAGCTTGGTCTTGATCCGTTCGAGTTCGACCCGCGTGTGTTCGGCACGTACATCTCCGATAGCGTTTTCCAATTGCTGACGCAGTCAACGCTGCCACGGGAACGGAACGTCAAGAACTCGGCAGGCCGCATTGCCGCGATCCCCAAAGTGATTGCCGCCGCGATGGACAAGTCCGACAAGAAACTGCTGAGCCGGTGCCCCAAGGCCCTCACCGAAGTCGCCATCAAACGCAATCTCGGGGCCATTGCGTTCTACGAGAAGGACATCTTCGCGCTGGCCAACGAATCGCCGGGCCTCAGCGAATTGAAGAAGCCCTGCGAAGCGGCTGTCGTTGCCCTCAAGGCGTATCAGACGTTCCTCGAAAAAGACTTGCTGCCCCGTTCAACCAGTGACTGGCGCATCGGCAAAGAAGCCTTCGCGAAGAAGGTCGACTTGGAGTTGGACGCCAGTGTGACTGCCGATGAAGTTCTCAAGCTTGCCGAGGCTGAGGAAATCCGCGTGCAGGCCGAGATGTATGCCGTGGCCAAGCAACTGTGGCACAAGCAATTCCCAGGCGAAGCACTGCCACCGGACGATGCCAGCGGACGACGCGACACCGTGGCCCGAGTGCTGGACAAACTGGGCGACGACCACGGCAAGCCGGAAGACATCGTGAACGATGCGAAGAAGACCGTTGCGCAGATCAAGGACTTCATCACCGAAAAAAAGATTCTGACTCTGCCCGACCCCGACCGCTGCCAGATTATCGAGATGCCGGAGTTCCAACGTGGCTTTAGCGCTGCGTACCTCAACCCCGCGCCGCCGCTTGATGCCAAGGCCAACAGCCTCTACGCGGTGTCGCCCCCGCCTGCTGATTGGCCGGAGAGCCGTCGCTTGGCCTTCCAGAAGGAATACAACCGGGCCATGCTACAAGTGCTGACGATCCACGAGGCTTACCCCGGTCACTATGTGCAACTTGAGTACAGCAACCGTAACCCTTCGCTCATCCGCAAGGTGTTTTGCTCGGGTATCTATGCCGAGGGCTGGGCCGTGTACACCGAGCAGATGATGCTCGACCAGGGCTATGGCAACGGTGATCTTTCCCTGCGGTTGCACCAGCTCAAGTTTTATCTGCGGGCCGTGATCAACGCGATCCTCGACCACAAGATGCACTGCACGAACTTCAGCGACGATGATGCCTTGAAGTTGCTGGTTGGCCGGGGCTTCCAGACCGAAGGTGAAGCCGTGGGTAAGATCGCCCGAGCAAAGCAAAGCAGTTGCCAACTCAGCACGTACTTCATCGGTCGCATGGCGTTCTACAACCTGCGACAGAAAGTGCAGCGCGAACGCGGCGAGAAGTTTGATCTGCTGAAATACCACGAAGAAGTGCTGAACCACGGCTGCATCAGCGTGAAGTATCTGCCGGGGTTGTTCG
Organism: Gemmatales bacterium; assembly: GCA_038230995.1. Classification (GTDB taxonomy): domain Bacteria; phylum Planctomycetota; class Planctomycetia; order Gemmatales; family Gemmataceae; genus JALHQU01. Next base: position 31,643 of record JBBRME010000003.1, on the reverse strand, counting down.
GTATCAAGAAGTAGTCTTGTCAGTCGGGCCAGTTTCTAGGGCGGTACGAGGCTTCCGAGTGCCGCCATATCCGATGACGGCTCTCGCAAAGCCTCGAACCGACCTATGGAACTTTAGTCTTCGAGTTCCTTGAGTTTCTTCTTCGCCTCCTCATTGCCGGTGGCTGCTGCTTTCACCAACCATTTGCGTGCTTCTCCCCGGTTTTTCGTCACACCGGTTCCTTCCAGATAGAACTCGGCGAGTAGAACCATCCCCTCAGCGTGTTCGTTTTCAGCGGCTTGTATCGCCCACTTCGCTGCGGCCTTTTTGTCTTGTTTGATGCCGACACCAAGTGACAGACGCATGGCCAACATGGTCATGGCTTCTTCAAGACCACCTTCCGCAGCCTTGCGATACCATTTCACCGCTTCTTGCTCACTTTTTTTGACACCCTTACCGCTCGCACAAAAATGCCCTGCCAAATGCATCGCAAACGTATCGTCTTCCTCAGCAGCTTTCGTCATCAGCCGGTAGGCTTCCTTCTCGTCCTTTTCAACCCCAGCACCTGTCAGGTACATCATCGAAAGCCCTACGTATGCATGCGTGTAGCCTGCCTCAATGGCCTTACGATACCACTTGATCGCTTCCTTCTCATCCTTGGTAACGCCCAAGCCTTTTTCGTAGAGCTTGGCGAAATGGTAGATAGCGTCGCCAGAATCTGCTTTCACTCCTTTCTGATACCATTCCATTGCCTTCGCGTAGTCTTGCTTCACACCACGGCCTTGCTCGTAGGAGTAGCCAAGGTATGCCATGCCGTTGGCGAATCCGGCGTCGGCGGACTTTTGAAACCACTTGACAGCTTCCTTGTCATCTTTGTCCATGCCTCGGCCACTGAGCATCAACATTCCTAGCCCCACCATCGCGGAGGAGTTGCCACCCTCGGCCGACTTGCGGTACCACTTGGCCGCTTCCTTCAAGTCCTTCTTCACCACCATGCCGAATTCAAAACAGTCGGCATACAGCGCCTGGGCATCGGTGTTGCCTGCTTCGGCCTCCTTCTTCCATGTCTCGAACTTCGATTTGGCCTCTTTGTCGAGGAAGTGTTTCGTGGAGCCTTTGGTGTTGAACTCTTTGGCCCAGGCCTTGGCATCGGCAGCGGTGTCCGCTGCAACGGGAAGCGTGCTCGAAACAAACGCAATCATCAAAGCGAACGGGCACAGCAGTTTCATTTCGATGTCCTGAAGTGGGATTTAAGTAATTGAGCAGTTTACAACTGTGGTGCTAGTGAAGGAACTGAAAATGTTGTTTGCTTCACCTCGTAACGATTCTGCCGACTCGGAACGCTGTGGTCTCGTTCCTCAATTTAAATTGAAGAGTTCCAAAGACTGATGTGATCAAAAACTACCGATGATTACAAAACACCACCGACGGGGCGTTCCTCTATGCACGACCTGAACGTATTGGCACTACTGAAGGGCCAAGAGCGCTACGTGTTCGTGTACGACGAAGCAAGCCGACGCGACATCCTCGACTCGATCCGCGATCACGCAGCCAATCCCACGATACCCCTTAACTGGTTTGATGCGGCCGTTCTCACCGAACGTGCCCGCGTACAAGAAGCCCGCACGTTGAAGGACAGCCAACACTCGCGCATGACGTTCACCTCGGAGCTACCGTGACGCTTGAAAAAGCCCTTGCTGATTTTTTCTTGCACCTGAGCCTGGAAAAGAACGCCTCGGCCCAGACGGTGAAGTCGTACCGGGAAGACCTCACCCAGTCGCTTGATTTTCTTCGCCAACAAAACAAGACCACATTTAGCGAGATCAAGGACTGGAACACGCGTTCGCTGCGGGCCTTCGTGGCTTGGCTGCATGACCAAGGTTATGCCAAGTCCACGGTGGCCCGTCGCCTTGCGGCGGTGCGAACCTTTGGCAAGTTCCTGTGCCGGCAAGGCATCCTCACCGTGAATCCGGCCATAGCCCTGCGTGGCCCACGGCTTGACAAAAAGCTGCCGCACTTTCTCACCCTGCAACAAGTCGAAACGTTGCTCGATGCGCCCGGCACGGCCACGGCACCCGGTCGGCGAGATCGGGCCATTCTGGAGACGATCTACAGTGCAGGCCTGCGAGTGTCCGAACTGGTTGGTCTCAACTTGGCCGACTTTGATTTAGCCGAAGGCGTGATCGTGGTGCGTGGCAAGGGGATGCAAGAGCGGTTGGCGCTACTTGGACCGCACGCCATTGCAGCACTGCAAGCCTGGATTGTGGATCGCACCCACTTCCTGGAGGCTGGGGCCGATGCCGCAGGCGATGCGGTGTTCCTTAACAAGAACGGTACCCGACTGACAACTAGAAGCATTGGTCGGATGCTGGAGAAGTACCTTCGGCAAGCCGGCCTTGATCCGCGCACAACGCCGCACACCCTGCGGCACAGCTTCGCTACACACTTGCTCGACAATGGTGCCGACATCCGTGGTGTGCAGGAATTGCTGGGCCACAAGAGCTTGACCACGACACAGGTCTATACCCACATCAGCACCAAGCGGTTGACAGAAGGCTTTCAACAGGCCCACCCACGGGCGAATTAGTTGTCGTCGGGTTCGTCGTCGCCGAGTCGCATGGAGAGCACCTTGCTCACGCCGCTCTCCTGCATCGTCACGCCATACAGTTGATCGGCAATCGCCATCACCCGCCGTTTATGGGTGATGATCAGAAACTGCGTACTCACGAAGCACTCGCTTAACGCCGCAGCCAGCCGCGCGGTGTTGGCTTCATCCAACGCCGCATCCACTTCGTCGAGCAAGCAGAACGCCGTGGGGCGGGAACGAAAGATCGCAAGCAGCAATGCAATCGCGGAGAGTGTGCGTTCACCACCGCTGAGGATCGCCATTGATTTCAGTTCCTTCCCCGGTGGGCAACAGAAGATCTGCGGGAAGATCTGCCCTTGGGCGTCGGTAATCGTGCGGATCTCTGCTTGGCCGCCGGAGAACAACTGCTGATAAAGCGGAACGAAATGCTGCTTCACCTGGCCGAGGAACTGGCTGTATTGCACTTCGCACTGTTGAACAAGATCGTTGACCAAGCCACGCAGGGAATCGCGTGCATCGGTGGCATCCTTCAACTGAACCGTGAGTTCGACACACCGTTGCGTAGTGCTGTCGTAGCTCTCGCAAAGTTCCTGGTTGATGATGCCGAGGTGCCGCAATTCAGTGCGAAGCCTGTCCAGGAGTTCCGTGCCCGTCTTGCGGAGCGTTGTTACATCAAGCGTTTCGCACTCGCAAGGTTTCACACCATGCAGCGGGCAATCGGCTTCGCTGTTCAACAACTCCGTGGGGGCGGCGAACTCGTGTACCCGTTGGTTCAGCACGCTCACTCGCTCACTCAACGTTGAAAGCTTTGCCGTGGCATGGGCAAGTTGCGTGGTGAGCCGATTCGCTTCTTGTTCGGTTTGTTGATTGCGATCACGAGCTTGCTTCCGCTGCTCGGCCCATCTGTTTGTCTCGCTCGAGACGAGTTCAAACTCAGCGAGATGAAAGGCGTGTTGTTCCTGGAGCTCAAGTTTGCGGAGTTGAAGCTTCGTGCCCTCACGCTGCAACTGCACAAATTGCGATCGCACATCATCGCGCTGGAACGTGGCTATTTTCAAGGTGCTGTCAGCTTCCTCACAAGCACTGGACAGTGCCAGACGACGATCCAAAAACTCAATCACTTCCTGCGAGCCAAATTGAATCCGCCGACGACAATCCAAGTACTGCGATCGTAATTGGCCCTGATTTCGTGCATAATCCAAGCCGCGAGAACTCCGCAGATGATCGAACGGCGACACAGCCGCAGCCTCGACCACGGCCACCGGGCGAGCCACCGATTCACGAAGTAGGTCTTCGATCAGTGAGTCAATTTCTGCCCACGCAGTCACGATCCGTCGATCCGTCTCGTGCTTACGGCTCTCCGCTTGGCGATACTCCGCACGACAGCGTTCACTCGTCGTCGTGGCTTGCAACACGGCTTGCTGCTGGGCGAGTAGCTTCCGCATCAACTGGAGTTGTTGTTGCATCAACTGTTGGCCGTCGCCACGTTCGGCTTGCTCTTGCTGGTTGGCCCTGAGTCGATTCTCCAGCACGCCCAAGCGAATGCGGGCGTCGGTCAACCGGGTTTCGAGACCCTCCAGCTTCTGTTGTGCCTGTTCTCGCTCGGCTTGAAGTTGCGTGAGTTGTTCTCGATCTGCACTGCTTTGTTGTTCCAGCTGAGCAAGTGCCAGTTGCTCGGCCAGCAGTTTGCTCTGTGCATCACGTACTTCGATCTGTCGAAGGTACTGATCCAACTCCGTTGACTGTTTCGTGAGATCGACATGCCGGGTGCGGCGAGCTAGTTCACGCTCGGCTTGGTCACGTAGCTTCGTTTTCTGTCGAAGTTCTTGATCCAGAAGTTGGAAGCTCTGCTCGATGATGAGCAGCCGTTTTTGGGCATCATCCAACTTGGTGCGATGCTTACTTGTGCCTGCGGCATCTTCGAAAATCTGTCGAAGCTCAGGGCCGTTCGCCATCACGATGGCATCGACCCGGCCTTGTTCAATCACGCTGATGGCTTTGTTGCCCGCGTCGCTCTCGGCGTAGAGTTTTCGCAGATCTTTCAACCGACTGGCTTTGCCGTTGAGCAAGTACTCGCCCTGCCCATCGCGATACACCCGTCGCGTGATGGTGACGTGTGGTGCTTCAATCTCGAATCGCTTGGCGGAGTTGTCGAATGACAAACTCACTTCGGCGAAGCTCACCGCTTTGCGGGAGGAGCTTCCACCAAAGATAACGTCGGCCATCTCCAACCCGCGCAGGCTCTTGGCCGATTGCTCGCCCAGTACCCACTTGATGGCATCAACGAGGTTACTTTTGCCGCTGCCGTTCGGGCCGACAATCGCAGTGATGCCCTTGGAGAAGTCGAGTCGAGTCTTCTCAGCAAACGACTTGAACCCGAGGAGTTCGAGGCTCTGCAGCATGGGTGATTTGCCAGCGCGTTAGTCGAACAGCCGGCCTGGATCGCGATTTCGCATGGGCACAATCGGTGCCTTTGGTGCGTTGGCTTTTTCTTCTGCTGCGGTAGTAATGTCGAACCCACCGGTTTGCGCAATGCCGGTATCAGCGGCGCTACCCATACTCTTGCGGGCGAGGAGATCTGCTTCGCGGGCCAATGGATCTTTCCGTGCCAGCTTCGACAGTTCCTGAATCGTAAAGCCACGTGGTTGGGCATCAACGGCGAGTTTGCAGGCTAACGCATCCGCTGCGTGAAGCCGACGAATGAATTCAACCGCTTCTGTATATGACGCTCCCATTTCGGCCAAGCCCTTCAGGATATGGGCAAGATCCGGCCGGTACTTCGCACTTAATGTGGTTGGCTCGCCGTCCTTCTCCACGATGCGGCTAATAACAACTGTCTCGTCGCCAGCTTTACGGGTGATTGTGAACTCGTTACCCAGCGGGAAGGCGAAGTCGCCAGTGATCGGCCAAGCGTGGCCAAACAGTACGACTTCATTCCGACGTTCAGTCGTCAGGTGAACCAGCGATTCGGATTCCGTCGCAATTGTGTGCAACCAGTACGAGTTCGCCATGCGACGACCACGGATTGCCTCGTTGTTTTCATCCGAGGCTCGCAGTGCGGCATAGGCCCCGTATCGCAGGCTCACGTCGCTCCGCTTCATGAGCTCAACGAGTGCGTTCACGCAAGGCGCGTCGTCCTGCGATGCAAGAGCCAGCAAGGCATGCGTTCGCATGGACAGGTGCTTTTCCGCACACTCGGACAAAATGCGTGCCACCTTTTCATCCGCCTTGCCGAGGTAGCAAAGGCTCTGAGCAGCCGAGAAGCGAACCCACGGGCATTCGCGATCTTCGAGGCCAACCCTTAGCGAGCTTTCGGCTTCGCTACCGAGGGCTTCGAGCTTGATACCGGCTTGGATCGTCGTTTCCGGGATCAACAATTCCTGGTCGAGTTTCTTACGTATCGGATCATTCGCAGCCGGTGGAGATAGCAGAATGTTGCGGGCAACGAGAATGTAGCGTTGATGGTTCAATCGGTACGAGGCTGGCACGGAAGCCGACACGAGTGGTCGACCTTTCACGGTGGCCTCGGCCACTTTGCCTGCACGCTCACCGCCACCGTGGAAGACTGAATTCATGCGGGCGGCAATCACCATGGCGAGCCGTGGCTGTGAACCTTCGCCGTTCAGCAGGAAATGGTAGGGTCTGTCGTAGACGTTCGTCATTCCACCCCAGACCTTGGCAACACGCAAAGCTGGGTTGTCGGTTGCGGCAAGTTCCGTGTCGATGGTCGCTTCGCCGTTCGTATCTTGCTTCACCGGGATCACGCTTCCCGAGACTAGGGTGCCTTCACCGGTTGCTAAACGACCACCCAGCAGCAAGCCGTCGGCACCTTGTGGTCCTTTGTTCGAGTTGAATCCGGCGACTATGATCGATTCTCGAAGGTTTGATATTTGCTCGAAGTTCGTCAAATCACAAGTGTCGAGCACACCATGCTGCAAACTCGTGGTCTTTGAGCCTTGTGGCAGAGTTATCAACAAATCGTATTTGTCGCCATTACGCGCACCCGGTGGAATCACCCCCGATACCAGTACCAGCGAAGTGCTCTTCGTAGGATCTTCGAGGAATCTCTTCGGGTTCAAGTTGCGTTTTTTGAAGTTCTTTTCGAGTTGTTCGCGCCAGCCATCCGATTGCGGGCTGCTGCCGGTGCCTTTGAGGTTGTACACCAGACCGACTGCACTGACGGCAATCGGCTCGGTGTTACCGATGACAGTCTTCCCACCGATCGTTGCGTCGCTGTCCTTCTCGGGGTCGTATTCCGCCTGTGCTCGTGACGTTTCCGTTTGTCGTGGCAAGCAGCCGACCGAAGCGAAGAATCCTCCACCTAGGCTGAGCGTCAGGCCAGCTAACCACCACCGCTTGCGGTTGCGGATCATCACAACTACCCCCGAGTACCCGACCAACCCTGGTGCCAAAACGCGGGTTATTCCCCCGAACGTCCCGTGCGCACTGGCCCAAGGCCGGACGGGTATAACGTGAAGAGTTTTCCTGTCAAGAATGACTTGAACCAAACTTGAGCGAAAGGGAAGGAATAGATTCTCTGGGTCGGTGTTTGAACGCCGAAGTCATGACTCACGGTAGAGCGGGGAGTCCGAAGAAGAGAGCCCCACAAATAAAACGTGCCGTTGGCCCGACTGCCGGCTGATACTATCAATCAATTTCTTTGCTGTATCGCGACTGGTGAATCGGGGAAAACGAATGCTGACCGTCTATGTGGATGCCGATGCCTGTCCGGTGAAGGAAGAGATCTACCGGGTTGCCGCACGCTACGCGATGCCGGTGAAGGTGGTTGCCAACAATCCGATGTTCGTGCCACCCAGCCCTCTTGTTGAACTCATCGTTAGGCCCGGATTCGCGGCGGCGGACGACTACATCGCCGAGCACACTGGGGCAGGGGACGTGGTTGCCACGGCCGACATCCCACTGGCCTCGCGATGTCTCGAAGCCGGGGCGGCTGTACTTGACATGCGCGGCGTGCCGTTCTCCATCAACACGATCGGCGAAGCGATGGCGGTGCGCGACATGATGCGGGGGCTAAGGGCCGATGGCACCGTGAGCGGTGGGCCACCGCCGATGGCCCCGAAGGATCGCTCGCGCTTCCTGTCGAAACTCGATGAACTCCTTTCCGCCGCCCGCCGGAAGTATCCACCTCCCCCTCCGCTCCCCCCGGTGGCGGACGCGTGAGTTGATTGCGTAGTTGGCTCATATGCTACACTTTGAATCATGAACAATTGGCTTCACAACGTGGTCTCAGCCATCGGCAGTACAGCGAGCGGGCTGTACGTGACGCTGGCCAACTTCATGCAGACCTTCCGCCGCAAGGCGTTCACCGAGCATTTTGCCTACCCAGAGAAGCCGGTACCTGTTCAAGCTCGGTATCGCGGCTTCCACCGGTTCGATCTCACCACCTGCATCGGTTGCGATAAGTGTGCCCGGGCCTGCCCGGTTGATTGCATTTACATCGACAAGGAAAAGGCCACCCCCCCGCTCAAGGGTTTCGTGGTGACGGGCTTCAAGATCGACTACACCAAGTGCATGTTCTGCGCCTTGTGCGTTGACCCATGCCCTGCCGACTGCCTGTACATGGGCAGCACCTACGACATCAGCACGTACACCCGCGACGGCTGTGTGGTGGACTATGCCACACTACCACTGGAAGTGGCCTGGGGCCAAGACACCCTAAACCCCACCGCGATCATGGAATCCAAACGAGTGAGTTTGCCGGTGTGGACGAAGACGGTTTGACTTCTCGGTTCAAGGAGACGACCGATGACCAACCTCGTGGTGTTTCTGCTGGTGTTCGCATCCACGGGGCTGATCTTCGTGGCGGCCAACCTGTTCCTCGGCAAACTGATCAGGCCCAATCGCCCCAGCCCGGAGAAGGGCGAAGTGTACGAATGCGGCGAGAAGCCCGTTGGTACTGCGTATATCCAGTTCGACTTGCGCTTCTACGTGGTAGCCCTTCTGTTCGTGCTGTTCGATGTCGAGATCGCGTTCTTCTTCCCTTGGGCTGTTGTGTTCGGTCAGGCCACGCAAGTGGCCCAAGCTGGCGACCCGGCGGCCCAGTCGTTCGGGCAATTTGCGTTCGTCGAGTTCCTGATTTTCTTCGGCATCTTGCTGGTCGGCTTTGCCTATTGCTGGAAGCGAGGCGACCTCGAATGGGTCCGCAGCCAGAGCAACACAAGTACGCCCGGCGAGGGTAAGATGGAGTGAGCGGAAAGCTGATTCATGACTGGAAGTTTTGTTAAAGTAGGCGTCAATTGAACTGCTTTTTGGATCCGGATACCATCCATTCAACGAACGGAGAATTGCCATGAGCCTGACCATCCACAACCCGGAAGACGTTGCCAAACTGAGTACCGCGATTGGTGCATTGATCGAGGTTCACGGCCCCGATGGGACCTTACTCGGCAAGTTCACCCCAGCACCACGCCCTGGAATGATGTTTTACCGAGTTTGGCCAATCCGACGATGAACTGGATCGCAACGACAGTAACCCGAATACAACGTGGTACACCGCAGATCAGGTGATGGAGCGATTGAGCGCTCTGCGGAGAAAAAATTGATGTACGACGTTCTCTGGCCTGACTACGCAATTGATCGCCTCGCTGAAATCTACGTTGAACTCGACTTGCAATCACAAGATCGTGTTGCGGGTGCGGTCAAGATGCTAAACCAACGACTTGCGATCAACCCACTACTTGTAGGTGAAGAACGTGATGGAGATCGACGGATCGTCTTTGTCGATCTTCTCGCGATTCGATTTTGAGTCGATTCCATGATGAACCGAGTCCGCATCAGTTCTCTCACCCGCTACGGTCGCTGAACCTCGGAACCCCGCCCATGCCTGCACTTTTTGAAAATCGCTTTGAAGACGGCTTCGTCATGACCTCACTCGATCAGGCCATCGACTGGGCACGCTCCAGTTCCCTCTGGCCCATGACCTTCGGGCTAGCCTGCTGTGCCATCGAGATGATGGCCGTAGGCGGCCCGAGGTACGACATTGATCGTTTCGGTGCCGGGGCTTTCCGCGCCACGCCACGTCAGGCCGACCTGATGATCGTGGCCGGCACGGTGAACCTGAAGATGGCCGAGCGGGTGCGCCGGCTTTACGACCAGATGCCTGACCCCAAGTTTGTGATTGCCATGGGGGCCTGCACCTGCGGTGGCGGGCCGTACTACAAGTACGGCTACAACGTGGTGAAGGGGGTCGATCTCGTGGTGCCTGTGGATGTGTACGTGCCCGGTTGCCCACCGCGACCCGAAGCGCTGTTGGAAGGGCTGATGCGCGTGCAGGACAAGATCAAGTTGATGCGGAACTTCCGCAAGCAACTCTCCATCGAAGACGACCTCATCCCCATTCGCACCGGCAAGCCCGTGCTGCCAAGTGAACTTGCCACGTTGGATCAGGCCAACGCCTTCAAACTCGCCACAAAGGAAGCCGCCAAGCCGCCGAAGGGGTGAGTTAACAACTCATGATCTATTTAGGTAGCTCACCTGATTGCGTCGGAAGCAGGAGTACTTCACCCGTTACTGCTTCCAGTACTGAGCTTGCGGATAGCGTCGATCAACCCATCGGCGGTTGCTTGCGTGGCGGTGGCCGCGACGGGGAAACCGAGTTGCTCAATCGCCCGACCAGTTTCCGAACTGATGGCCACGAGCTTGATTTCATTCCGTAGCACTCGGCCCAGCAAGGTTTCGTCGAACTGGCTGAGCAGGGCTCGGGCGCTATTACTGCTAAAGAGCGGCACAAACTCAATTTCACCACGGCGTAGAGAAGCGAACGTATCTGTGTTCGTATCCACGGCATCTATCTGCTCATAGGCCACAACGCTCTCAACCTCGGCGATGCCGCCAAGCTCCGTTGCCAGGTGATCGCGACCGCGATTGGCCCGAACTAACAGTATCCGTTGATTCGCAACATGCGATTTCAGGTCCTCGGCTAGGCTCTCAGCGATGAATGCATCGCTGGGTACAATGTCCGCAACGAGACCATGTTCGCGAAGCGCTGCGGCGGTGCGAGCACCGACCGCAGCAATTTTGCAGGAACCAAATCGCCTGGCATCGTACTCCAAGGTATGCAGGCGTTTCAGCAGACCGGCCACCCCATTGGCACTTGAGAACACGACCCAGTGGTAAGTATTCAATTTCGAGATGACGGCATCGAGCGGAGCAAGGTCGGCTGGTTCACGGATTTGCAACGTTGGCAATGTGAACGGCACTGCACCGAGTTTTTCCAGTTGCCGAACCATCGATCCGGCTTGATGTTTGGGCCGAGTGACCAACACACGCCGTCCGAACAATGGACGCTGCTCGAACCACGACGGCGTGGCCGTGTGCTCTACCGCGTCGCCAATGAGGATCAAGCCTGGGGCTTCAAGGCCAGCGGTGCGGCGGGCTAGTTCAAGTTCTGAAAGTGTGGTGACGACGGAACGCATCTCGCCAGTCGAGACACGCTCAGCGATGAGTGCCGGGGTCTTGGGATCACGCCCGTGTTTGATCAGTTCGCTAACAATCACCGGTAGTCGTGCGATACCCATGTAGATGGCTAACAAGCCGGGGAAACGAGCCAGGGCTTCCCAATCGAGTCGGCTGTTTTGCTTGCTTGGCAGTTCATGCCCAGTAAGGAAGGCCACGGCGGATGTGTGCAAACGGTGGGTAAGTGGGACATCGAGATAAGCGGCTGTTGCCAGAGCGGCAGTCACCCCGGGCACGACTTCGTAGTTCACTCCGGCAGCTCGCAGGGCCTGTACTTCTTCCGCCCCGCGCCCGAACACCAGTGGATCGCCCCCCTTGAGGCGTACGACTTTCTTACCAGACTGGGCGGCGGTGATCATGAGCTCGTAGAGAGCTGGGTACTTGTCCTGATTACTAGCCGGCAAATCACGAACACACACGAGTTCCGCACCTGCTTTGGCGTAGTCGAGCAGGCGGCGCGGAACGAGTTGGTCATAGAGAACAAGGTCGGCGAAGCCGAGGATCTCCACAGCGCGGAGCGTCAGGAGGCCAGGATCACCAGGCCCAGCACCAACGACAAACACCGCTGGCTCTTCAACCGACATTCTTTCCCCTGAGCGGATTCCGCGAAGAATCGACGAGCTGAACCACGAATTCCGTAAAGCGGGCACTTGCCCGCGCAGCGAAAAGTTGCGAAGCTACAGTCATTCACAACGCTTCACATTCTCGGCCAGGATTCCCATGTTCGACGCGTTAATCAAGTTCTACACCGGTGACTGGTATTTTGCCATCCCCATGACCCTGATGTTACTGGTGGCCTTGGCACTGGTCATTTGGCGCTTGCTACTGAATCAAGGGGCTGGCACGAGCACTGATGCGATGATGCCGGACTTGCAAATGAACTTACGTAAGAAGGGTGTCAAAGCCGCGATTGCCCTGTGCGAGCAAGAGAAGGGCGTGATCCCCACACTGCTGTACACGGCTGGGTTGCAAGCTGCTGAACAAGGCGTCGCCGCGATGCGTCGGAGTATGTCCAGTGCCGTGGAACTTGAAATTCTACCACGGTTGAACTTCCTGCTACCGATGATTTTGGCCATCGCGAAGATCAGCACCATGGTGGGTTTGCTGGGTACCGTGATCTCGATGATTGGCACGTTCAGCGCGATCGGTGAAGGTCCGAAAGGTGCTGCCGGTGCGGGTGCGATGAGCGCACAATCAGAAAAGATCGGCCTCGCCCTCTTCGCTACAGCTATGGGTTTGCTGACAGCCATTCCGTTGGTGTTTTGCCACGTGCTATTCAAAGCTTGGATTGCCAAGTTCGAGATCAAGATGAAACTGGCCGGACAGAACCTCATCACGCTTGTTCAGAACGTTAAGAACAACCCGGATGGCGACCCGGAAGAGGAAGAAGCAGAAGTTGCTGAGGAAGAAGATCGTTCGCCACGGGCCAAACGAGCACGTGCACGGTAGTTAGCCCTGTGTAACTCGTAATGTCTTTGCGAAGTCTCTGTGCTGTGCCTGCGACAGAAAAAATCGGAACAGTCCAAGGAATGTCATTGACCCGCCGATCAGTGCCAAGAATCCTGCAACAACGAAGATGAGGAACGGCTTCGATTCTGAAGCCGCTTCTGGCTTATTGGGTGGATAGTAGATCTTGAAACTCTCACCGTCGGCACGGACACCGGGGTACGTATACACTCTCTGGTTGTTCACCATGAAGTACGCGATGTTGTCAGCTCGGTTCGTGCCAGGTGGGGCACTCATGCTTTTGTTGTATTTGATGACGAGCGCGCTTGATTCAATGGACTCGTTGTAAAGTTTCAGTCCAAACCAGATGAGCCCACCGCAACACACCAAGAGAGCAAAGCCTATCAAGAACTGCATCTTGCCGGTCTGCGGGGCTGTATGATCTTTTTGTGCGACGCTGGGGGTGTCGGACGGAAGTGGCGTAGACCCAAAACCATTCAAATCGCCTTCGCAGCGAGTACACGGCGTGGGCATGGGTTCCGTGGTCGTCTCAAAATGAATTTGACTGCATTGTGGACAGATCCGAGCCATTGAAGCCACCTCGAAGCAAAACACATGGGTTACAAACACTAGAACAGCATTCGAGCGACGGCGCAGAGCAACTTTCAACGCAGAATGATTACATTCCATACAGGCGGTACAGATTAACAGTCATTCGCGCTTGCGCGATCAGTTACCATCCGGCAAGAAACGTTGATTGATCGATACAGCCAGCATCATCCTCCCTTTGACAGGGTCGGCTATGCGTGGGTTGTGGCTCTTTTTCTTATCTGCTGTGTTTGTGTCCGTGGTCGGCTGCCTCTCCGTGGGAAATCAGTCGAGTGTGGCACGCGGGGCCACGCCAGTTGATGAAGTCGATCACTTGCAACTGGCTGCTAGCAAATTGAAGTCGGGCGATGACGCCGCAGCGATCAGACACCTTCAATCGCACGTGACTGTACGCCCAAATGCCGTCATGGTGCGAGCATACCTAGCAGAGCTTTTCTTCAAATCCGGTGACGTAGCGAATGCTCAGAAGCATTTTGCCTGGTTTCTGCGTGATGCGGACCACGGCGGCGGAGCCGACGCAAAGCAGCATCGTATTCATGCTCATACCCGGTTGATGGAACTGGCCCAGGAATTAGATCAACCGGCAGCGGAAGCACACCATCGCGGTGTTGGCTTGGTGTTGCTCGTCGAGCAATGGGATGAAAAATCACAAAGTGCGACGAGTTGCGAAGTTGAAACAACATTGACACAGGCAATCGCAGCACTTCGGCAGGCAACGCAGTTGCAAACTCATAACGTTGTGGCATGGTATTACCTTGCAGAAGCTCAGGATCGCCTTGGTCAAACGGTTGCTGCACAGTCTACTGCAAGGCGAGTGATACGGGCCCTTCCTGATCCCTCGATCACGCCGGACATGCAAATGCAACTCGAAGAGTGGTGCGAAGGAACTTTCCACTCACTAAAATGACGACACACCCACTTGAGAAGTCCAGTGAACCAGCCCTCCGTGTTTGCGTTCACACTGTCAATTGGGTTGTTTCTGTTCGGGTGCGTTGCCGGCTGGTTGCAGATTCGCAGTCGCAGGATCTTTCAAGCCAGAACGCACGTGCCCAGTGACGAGCAGACCTATTTCCGTGGTCGGTTTCGCCGTCGGTTTGTCACGTCGATCTTGATTGCGATGATTGGTGTGCTCATCGGTGGGGCCTACGTGAGTGGTTTGGAGCCGAACATCGACAAACTGACGGAACAGTCCAAGGATCCACCTGCGGAACCCGGTGAGGTGAAAGAACTCAGCCCCGAGCAAAAACAACTCGTGCGAATTTGGGGTGCGTACTGGATCGCGGTGAGTCTGCTCGTGTTTGCCGTACTCGGGTTTGGCTTTGCCGACGCCATGGCAACTCGAACTTACTGGTTGAGCCAGCTACAAGTGTTGAAAGTAGACCATGAAACAAAACTCCAGCGAGACTTGGCTGTCTACATGGCCCAGCGCGATCAGAACCGGATGAAGTTGAGCCAAACTGATGACAAAGATGACGCCTAATGTCCTCATCCGTGGTGGTGGGTTAGCAGGTGTCACGCTAGGTTGGGCGTTGATTCGTCGTGACGTGCCGTTTCAAATCGTGGATGACGCTCGTGCAGTCACGTCCAGCAAAATCGCTGCGGGTTTGATGACGCCGATTACTGGTAAGCGACTTGCTGAGAGCCGCCGCTGGAATGAGTTTTTCCCGATAGCCGTTGAGTTCTACCGCTGGGTTGAGACAAAGCTCGGTGCTACTTGCTTTGTGCCGAAGTCGATCATCCGGCTCTTCATCAACGAGGTGGAAGAGAAGCGACTGAATCGTACAAGTCATCTGGTGAGTGCAACAGCACCGCTCCTCCCCTCGTTCGTAAATGCCCCGTTTGGTGCGTTTGAAATGCCAAACGCCGGGCAACTTCGGGTGAGGGATTATGTTGAGCGATCCCTGGAATATTTCACTGGCTTACCGCAGTGTCAACCCGATGTCACGATCTACTGCGAGGGGTATCGAACCGATCCACACCCATTGTTTCCGGTGCCGATGCGACCTGCCAAGGGAGAAATTCTGACGGTTCGGTTACCGGGTCTGATGGAACAACGGGTGCTTAACCTCGGCGGGTTCTGGCTTCTTCAACACATGGACGACATTTACCACTTCGGCGCGACCTACTCTTGGGATCAATTGGACTGCATACCAACGGAAGCAGGACGAGCTGAGTTGGAAGCTCGACTCCGACAGTTGATCTCCGTGCCGTATGAAGTGCTCGACCACCGCGCCGCGGTGCGACCCATCACGCTGACGCAGCGCCCACGGTTGGGGTTTCATCCAAAGCACCCAGACCTCGGGTACTTCAACGGACTCAGTTCCAAGGGCGCACTTCTGGCCCCACGATATGCCGAGATGCTCGTTGATGCCTTGCTGGGAACTGGCGAGATAGAAGATGACGTCAACGTGGCGAAGGAACTCCAGTGAGACTCTCTCGAATCTGATCCGGATCTTTGATTCTTGTTGACGAACTACCACGAACGAACTGCCAGCGGTTGTGGTCCGCACTACGTGGGATTGGTTCCTTCGGCATGGATCGAATGACATCTTCTCGGGTGATGCCAAGTTCCGAACACTGACGCTGTGCAGCATCAAGCTGCTTCAAGCATTCGGCTTGTTCGATGCTCACCGGAAAACAACCGAGGATGGCTCGAGGAAGTTGAAGAAGGAAGAAGGAAGCCAGAATGCAGTAGAAGGATCGGGCCGAAAGTTCCCAGTTCCGCCAACCACCAGCGATGATGAGTGCCAGCCCGAACTGCGGGAAGACTTGGTACCGCGACCACATCACCAACGAATCCGGATAGCTCCAAGCCGCGCGTGCCCCGTAGATCAACACATTGTTCATGAGCAGTAGAACGAGGCCAATGTAGATCAACACCCGGTTCGGTGCACGCTTCCACCACAACACCAATCCAACAAGCACACACAAAGCAACCGGCACAGCTAACCATGGTGGCAAAGCAACATGCCAAACACCCAGTTGAGCAAGGAACGTATGATCGGCAAGCGAACGCACTGAGTTCCAACAGGCCATGAGCGGGTCGAAGGCTTGCAGGGCCGTGCGGCCCTGATAGTGCTCGGCATGAAGAATTTGTTTCGCTGAAATCGGCAAACTGATGGCGAGATACGTGACCGCGCCGAGTATCGGTACGGCTGAAATCCACCAAAGCTTCTTGCCAGCCCGACACACGAGATACAACGCAATCATCGGCCCCATCAGCACACCACCGGCGAACCAGCCGGGTGCCAGGAGGGGGCCAAGGAAGGCGAGAAGGAGTCCGAATCGACTTCGCTTCTGTACGTAGCGTTGGGCACCAAGCAGCCCCACGATGCCACACAACAGCGACGCTAGGGCCGGACTCGCTGCATACCAGTAGATCGCTTCCGCGTAAGTGGCACTCACACCGAAGGCGATTGCTGCCAACAAGCTCGCTGATCGGTTCTGCGTTTCGTGCAGTACGAACTTGTGCATCAACCACACAACAAGCAACGCCACGATGTGCGTGAAACCTTGGAACATCCACGGCACGAAGACATTCGCAGGTGCAAGCTGGGCTAGCGCGAATGTGGTCAGCCGCATCCACGGCCACGTGTGTTCGTTCGTGGGCACCCACAGGTTTTGCACTGTTTCAGCCCAAGTGAAGGAGCTGAGCCAAATGCCGAAGTCATCGGTAGCGAGCGTGGGAGCCAACAACGTGCGAACGTGAAGAAGGGCCGCACCGAACAGGACAAGCAACAATCGGCGAGTCGACTCTGGTTGATGGAGTGTCATCAACACTTTGTACACAAAACAAAGAAACCCTTGGTTCGTCACCAAGGGTTCTTGTTGGGTTCGCTCATCTCGACGTTAGTAGCGGAAGTTCAAGCCGAAGTTCAGACCGTGCAGGAAGAAGTCGTCTTGACGGTAGCTGAACGGGCTGGCGACTCCCACGCCAGTGCCGTAGGAAGCACTCAGCGGCACCAGGGTTGGGTCAACTCGGCCACTGTACAAGTTGCCAGGGCGAGCCACCGAACTGAGGTGGACGAAGTTGTAACCCACGGTGCCTGTTAGCCAGCTCGTGAAGTTAAAGCCAAAGGTTGCGTTCGCATCGGTCAGGATACCGAAGTTGTCCTGACGATAGCTGCCGATGTTGCTGGCGTTGGCGAACAGACCACCTTGTGTGGTGCTGTTGGTTGCCAGAATCGGGTTGATTGCCGAGGTATACCCGGACACATCCACGCGTTGGTTGGTTAAGCCGAAGGCCACTTTGCCAGTGATGCAGACATACCATCGACCGCTGGTGAATTGGCTTTGGAAACCTACTTGACCACCATGGAACTTGTTCAGCGTCATGAACTTGTCTTGTACTTCCAGTGTGGTATCGGCACCTACAAGCACTCCACCGTACGGTAGTGTGTTGCCTGCGATCACGGTAGCGCGGTTCGTTACGTGCAGTTGTTCAGACAATTCAAAGTAGCGGTAACCAGCAAGGAAGTTCAGGTTCCAACTTCGGCACTCGCCTGGGCAAGTCCTGTAGGCGTTCCACAATCCGTTGGCTTCAATACCCCAAACAGACGTCGTTGCTCGTGCCAACGCTGACCCACCCACGACACCAGGAGTCGAAGTGATGAGTGAAATCGGCAAGCCGCTTGTGTCGCTGACGAACGGACGGGCCAACAGCGGGATACCACTGGCACTGCCTTGCAGGAACTGGTTGTACGACACTGGTGCGATGTACAACCCGCCGACTTCGATGCCCATCCGCTGGTCTTCTCGTCGCCAAATTCCGGCATTCAAGCGGAAGCCGCTCGCGGTGCCGATGTTCAGCTTGTTGTTGACCCCTGCCAGGATCGATGTCGTCGGTTGACCGACACGACCCAGATCGGATGGTGCACTGGTCGTCAGCAACGGGTAATTCGTTGGCTGGCTCTTTGGGAACATCAGCAAATAGCTGCCGTCCACATAGACGCGAGTCGGGCCACCGGCTCCGCCGAGGAGGCCGTCGTCCAAGTTCGGCGACTCATACGGCGTTTGACCGTACGGGCCGGGCACTGGCCAAGGTAGCGGGCCACCCGCACCTGGATCCATTCCTTCCGGCCCACCCATACCAGGCATGCCTGGCATTCCGGGTGGAATCGGCTCGTTGTACCGGCTAGCCGGCATGAACGATGGATCTGCCATCCCGCCGCTGGCCGGAGCCATCGTCACGGGTGCTGTCGTCGGACGCATCGGTGCATTTTGGGCAAGCGCACCCCCCGCGCCCGCGACCAAAGCAGCGATCGTACCTAATAACTTCTTCCGCATATCGCGCTCCTGATCCTGCTAAGTGCTTCCCGCAACCTTGGCGGCAAGGCGACGAAGCGAGCGTTAAAACCCTGACGACACGTTCCCCCAACGAAACACGTGCCGCCTGGAAGTCGAGTGCTTCCTGCTGTGCGTAATCATCGGCACCACAGAACCGCAACATGAGACAGAATCGGTAAAGACCGTCCAACTTAAAGAATCGGTATGATCAGGAGAGTTGATGTGGGGGGATGTTGGCAAGATGCAGAAGACACGGAAGTTGGATGATGCATTTCTGTGAAAACTACAGCAACTGACCTCCCAAAACGTCATTCTGTCAGATGGCAATGTTTATCCGGGATGTGCATACCCCTCCATGATAAGCATTTTACTGGATGAGAGGAATGACTGTTGGAATGATTTCAGCCGTTCAAGTGACGCGCAAAGGGTCGAATCGACGCATTCCGGTCATGATTTGTACCCTTGCTTGGTCTTTGTGGATGGTTACGCGAGCGAAAACTGGCATAAAACGTACTTACAGATTGTAAGCAATGACAATGTGGCCAATGTCGGTAATCAAGCAAACTCACGCGAAATCGCTAGACAGTTTACAGCACAAACGTGTACATATATCCACATATAACTCTTGGCAGATTCCAAAGAGGACCTTGCAGTACAAATGGCCGAGAAAAACAAAAAACCGATGTCGCTGAACCGCAGCCTCAGCGCTGCGAAGAAGGCCAAGCAAGACGAGTTTTACACGCAGTACGTAGAAACGGCCATCGCCCCCGGCCCAAGGCGATCGCGGTCATCATCGACCATGTCAAGGACGAGGACGGAGACGGGGCGGTAAACGTAACTGACGTCGAGCTTTTCCTCACGCGCAACAAGGCTAACAGAATAGCTTTGAAAACAGACGGCAAGTATGCGGGCGGCGACTTTCGCAGTACTGCGTGCATCGCTTTACTAAAAGAAGCAGACATCGTGGCAACAAACCCACCCTTTTCACTGTTCCGCCAGGTTGTCTACCAAGCGGTATGACCGTACTCACCGGTAGTCTTGACCGCTTCTTCCTAGTTTCTCACGATTTCTCACTGGAAGTGGCTACCTGTTTTTATCTATAACTCCCAAGCTGACACTCGGCCCGTGCCGGGTGTCATCTCGCTGCCTGTTTCAACTTTCTCTGGGATTCCAACCGTGTCTCAACTTCTGAAGTGGTTCGTGTGGCCGGTGCCAGTGATGCTCGTCATCATGCTGGTTGCCATACCATCTGATCTTCGTGCCCAAGACAAGCCTCCGGTGCTCACGCCCGAGAAGCTCAAAGAGCTAGAGGACTACAAGAAGCAACTCGCCGAGTTGCAGAAGAAAATCGCGGAGATGGAGAAGACCGCAGTACCAACCACGCCAGTGGTTGCCAAGCCAAGCGAACCGGAAGGAGTCTTGCCACAAGCAGTCTCGAAGCAGTTCAAATGGCGAAACATCGGCCCAGCCAACATGGGCGGGCGAGTTGTGGCTATGGCTGTGAATGAACAAGATCCCATGAACTATTGGATCGGCCTCGGTGGCGGTGGCCTGGCCATGACCAAGAACAATGGCACCACGTTCGAGATGCAGTTCGATAAGGAAAAAACTGCCAGCATCGGTGATGTGGCGGTTTCCCCAAGTGACCCCAAGATTCTGTACGTGGGCACGGGCGAGAACAACCCACGGAACTCCGTGAGCTATGGCGATGGTGTTTACAAGAGCATCGACGCTGGCAAGACATGGAAGAATGTGGGCCTGGAGAAGACGTTCCACATTGGCAAAGTCATCATTCACCCGAAGAACCCGGATGTGGTCTACGTCGGGGCCAAGGGTCGGCTGTACGGGCCAAACCCGGATCGCGGTGTCTTCAAGACGGAAGACGGCGGCAAGACTTGGAAGAAGATCCACTTCATTGACGATAAGACCGGTGTTATCGACATGCGACTGGATCCAACCGATCCTGAAACACTGATCGTGGCCTATTGGGAACACAAGCGAGACGAGTTCGACGGCTTCTTCGGCACCGCACCAGTACCGGACAGCTACGGGCCAGTCGTGACCCACGGGGCCAACAGCGGACTTTGGAAGACAACCGACGGCGGCAAGACGTTCAAGAAACTCAGCGCTGGCCTACCGACGGTGAAGATCGGCCGTATTGGCTTGGACTACAGCCGCAAGACCAAGGGTTTGCTCTTCGCCATCGTGGACACCGAAAAGGTGGGCACGGGCAGCCAAAGCGGAGCCTACTTCGGCTCTGTGATCGACGATGCAAAAGACAAAAGCGGTGCACTGCTGAGCACCGTTACAAGTGATGCCCCAGCGGCCAAAGCCGGGTTGAAGGATGGCGATGTGGTCATCAAGAGTGGGGAGAAGAAAATCACCACGGCAGATGAATTCCTCGCTTCGTACGCCGACAAGAAGACCGGCGACAAGATCGCGATGGTGATCCTGCGTGCTGGCAAAGAAGAAAAGATCGAAGTGACGCTCGGCACGCGACCTGATCCGAACGCACCACCACCTGCTACGCCAAGCGCTGGGTTCACCGCTGGCCGAGGAGAAGGTGGTGTTACCATCGCCAACGTGACCGAGAATGGCCCAGTGGCCAAAGCGGGCATTAAAGAAGGCGACGTGATTACGGCCATCAATGGTAAGACTGTTGCGACTCTGCAAGAATACCGTGCGCAAATTACTGGCAAGAAGGAAGGCGATAAGGTCAAGTTCACCGTGAAGCGTGGGGCCGATGCGAAAGACTACGAAGTGACGCTTGGTGCACCTACCGCAGCTGCAGCGGGTGGCCCGGCCCGTGGCCAATCGACCAGCAAACCGTACGGATTGGGTTTGGGTGGCCAACAGCCGAACATCCAGAGCCGACAGGGGAAGGACGCCTTCGAGACGGGTGGCGTCTTCGTGAGCAAGGACAACGGCGAGAAGTGGGAACGTGTCAACAGCCTGAACCCACGCCCAATGTACTTCAGCCAGATTCGCGTTGATCCAACCGATGACAACACCATCTACGTGCTGTGCGACACGCCAACGCCGATGTACCGCAGCATCGATGGTGGCAAGAAATTCGACATCGTTACGACGGCCGCCGGCGTCCATGCCGATGCCCACGCACTGTGGATCAACCCGAAAGAAAGCCGACATCTCATCATCGGTTGCGATGGTGGCTTCTACGTGAGCTACGACAAAGGTGCCAAGTGGGATCACCTGAACACATTGGCCTTGGGGCAGTTCTACCACGTGGCCGTGGATAACCGTAAGCCATACCGCGTGTACGGTGGCCTGCAAGATAACGGTAGTTGGGGCGGGCCGAGCGATACCCTGAAGCGTACCGGCATGGTGAACGAAGACTGGGTGTTCGTGTCGGGTGGTGATGGTTTTGTTTGTCGCGTTGACGTGAACGATCCAGATTTGGTGTACAGCGAAAGCCAAGGCGGTAACATCAGCCGACGGAACTACCGCACCGGCGAAAGTGCCGGCATTCGCGTACCGCGGGCCGACAACGATACACCGTTGCGATTCAACTGGAACACGCCGTTTATCCTGAGTTCGCACAACTCGAATATCTTCTATTGCGGTGCTCAGTATGTGTTCCGCAGCGTGAAGAAGGGCGACGATCTCAAACTGATTTCTCCGGAATTGACTCGCACAAAGGCTGGTAGCCTCGTGGCAGTTGCCGAGTCGCCCAAGAATGCGGACTTTCTCTGGGCTGGCAGCGACGACGGCTTTGTGTGGATGAGCAAGGATGGTGGCTTGAAGTGGGACAACGTGACAGAGAACATCAAGAAGGCCGGATTGCCGGACTTCCGCACTGTAGCCACGATTGAGCCAAGCCGAGATAAAGCCGGACGGGTTTACGTGGCCTTCGATGGTCACCGCTTCAACGACGATAAACCATACCTGTTTGTGACCGAAGACAATGGTGTCACCTGGAAGCAAATCTCAAGCAACTTGCCCGAGTTTGGCAGCACACGCTGCTTACGAGAAGACTACGTCGTGCCGACGGTGCTGTACTGCGGCACGGAGTTCGGTGCTTACGTCAGCCTGAACAAGGGCGAATCGTGGGCGAAGTTAGGCGATGACCTGCCAACCGTCGCGTGCCACGAGTTTGCTCAACCGACGACTGCGAACGAGCTCGTCCTTGCTACACACGGCCGTAGCGTGTGGATTCTGGACATCAACGCGATTCGCCAAATGACTCCAGCGACGCTCAAGAACGCTGTGACGTTGTACACACCAGCACCAGCAACACGCTGGCGCTTGAACGCCAACGGTGCTTCACCGTACAGCGAGACGGATCGCAAGTTCGTAGGTGAGAACCCGACTCGTGGTGCGGTGATCGACTTCCACTTGAAGGAGAAGGCGAAGAAAGTGACGTTGAAAGTCCAGGACGTGACTGGGTCAACCGTGTGGGAGTACAGTGCTGCCGCTGGCGGCGGTGGTCGATTTGGTGGTGGCGGTGGTGGTGGCGGTGGTGGTGGCGGTGGTGGTGGTCCAGTAAGAGCGACACCGGCACCCACGGTCGCAATTTCCGATGCTGGTCATCACCGGATTGTGTGGGGACTCACAAGCACTGGTGCAGGCTCTCGCGCTGGTGGTGCATCCGGCAACGTGAAGCCCGGGCAGTACCGAGTGGTGTTGTCTGTCGATGACAAAGACACCTCGGTATTGATTCAAGTCGAGCTTGACCCGAGCTTGCCGAAGGACGCTGTGCAACAGGAGTACGACGAGAGCGAGATCGATGCGTACCGCAAGAGTAAGAAGCAAGAAGGCCGCGTGGATGAGTGATCAATGATTGAGTTTTAGCAACGTCACACCACCGGCGGTTTCGCCGGTGGTGTTGTTTCATAGCCCTGTTGGCGAATCAAGTCGCCCCAGCGCTTGGTAATCTCATCGCGTTGGGTGTCGCTCAGTTGGTACTTGTTGGTTTCGTAGTTCTTTTGGCCCGCGGCGAACTCTTGCAGCCTTGGCTCGGCATCTGCCCAACCGTCGAGATTCAAGCCTTCATAAATCGACTTCGTCCCGCCGACTAAGTCCTTCACGAAGGTCTCGTACTGCACTTCAACCAAGTTCCCCTTCGGAATGAGGTTTTTGTGTTGCTCGTAGCTTTCGGAGATGATGCGGAATTCTCTGTAAACCTTTTCGTGTAACTCGGGAGATTCCACCGGTGTTTGTAGGCCGTGGCGTTTCGCCAAGCTCATCCAAAGGTTCACCGTACTGCTGAAGAGCGTGTAGGGGTTCCGACGAATGTGAACGAACTTGGCATCGGGAAACAGTTCCAGCAACACCGGGATGCGTGCTGTATGCGGCGGTGATTTCAGCACCAATCGGCGTGAATCCCGGTACTGAACTGCACGCAAGAAGCCCACGAATGCCTGTTTCCAGCTGTGTTTCTGTCGATCTGTTAAGCCCGACTGATCAAGGCTCCCCGGCCACATCGGTGCTCGCTTGGGGAAGGCAAAATCGGTGTACGTGCTCGGTTGTCCGAGTAATGCTAAGGCAAATTCGTCTTCCTGCGGGCGATCCCACCCGGCAGCCATGTTGTCCATTGGTCGCTTTTCGGGTGATAAAAACTGACCATAACTCTTGAAGAAACCTTCACTCAACAGGAAGTGGCAAGGCTCGAAGCATTGCAATGTTGTTGGGCTGGTGAATCGCTTATCTTGAATCAACAACTCATGTAAAAGTGTGGTACCTGTGCGCCAGTGTCCAAGCACGAAAATCGGCGACCCGGTAAATGGTGTGCTGGCGATGGCCCTGCCGTGCAGGCCATTTTGCGTCCACTTCATGGCCGTATTGAAGAACGTGGTGCACGACAAAATCCCCGCGATGTACCAATACGGTGGCTCCACGGCGCAGCGGTTGGTGATGAACATCTTCAACCAGGCAAAGTAATCGCAGCCCTCCCAGAATCGTGGTGCCCAAGTGCGTACACGGTTGTTTTTTCCTTCACTCATCTCTTCGGAGTCCTTCTAGGGTGCATAGCCCATGCTACGAAGATGCTCTGCCTTCAACTGAAACGGTTCGTGTGGCACGCTGTTCCAACGGAAGATCGGGATCAACTCACGTGCAGTGATCTGCTCAGGTTTTTCCAACCAGCCACAACTCCAAGCCAGCAAGCCGAGCAACGCCTCGGGCTTCACTCCGGCAGCAGCGAGCGAAGAGAGGCGAGCATCCCCGTGGCGTTTCGCAAGGCGTTGGCCATTGTCGCCCACCACCATGGGAACATGTGCAAATGCTGGTGCAGTCAAGCCGAGGGCTTTGTACAGCAAGAGTTGCCGGGGTGTACTGCTGAGCAAATCATCGCCACGGACGACTTCGGTGACCCCAGCTTCGGCATCATCTACAACCACGGCGAGTTGGTACGCAGGAACATTGGCTGCACGCCACACCACGAAGTCGCCCCCAGCCTTGTTCAAGTCCATCGACACTGGCCCATGGAATTGATCCAAGAAACTTGGTGAACTCTCGGCACGAAACCGCCAAGCGTATGGCACCTTCAACTGTTCCGCATCTGCACTGCTGCGACCAAAACAGGTGCGAGGATACGTTGGCCCTTCGTGTTCCAGGTGAGGCGCACTGGCAGCAAAGAGGATGTCATTTCGACTGCAAGTGCAGGGGTAGACGAGTTCTTGTTGTTTGAGAGTTTCCAGAGCGGCAATGTGTTGCGACACCCGCTTGGATTGTTGAAGCACTTCGCCGTCATAGTCGAGGCCAAGCCAGTGCAAGTCGGCTAGCAGTTGAGCTTGAGCGTAGGGCTTGTTTCGCCAGACATCGATGTCTTCTATTCGCAAGATCACTTCGCCGTTTTGACTGCGGGCACTGAGCCATGCGAGGAGATAGGTTCGCGCGTTGCCGATGTGCTGAGAGCCGGTGGGAGATGGTGCGAGCCGACCACGCATGGCCACCCTCACACGCTGAGGCTGTTTTCAATCGCCTGAAAGACAGCATCAATCGAATCGTGGGCCGAGATTTCCCGGAGTAACTTGGCCCGACGGTAATGTTCGATGAGGGCTTCGGTGTTCTTGTGGAACTCAACAAGGCGTCGACGAATCGTTTCCTCTTTATCATCGTCACGCAGCATCAGCGGTGAGCTGCACTTGTCGCAGATGTTCGCAACTCTGGGTGGTTTAAAGGCGATGTTGTAAAGCGTTTGGCAGGTTTTGCTGCTGCAACTGCGCCGGCTGCTGATCCGTCGAACCACTTCGTCATCTTCAATGGTCAGACTGATCACCGCGTCAAGCTTGAGATAATGCTGAGCGAGGAGTGCATCGACTGCGATTGCTTGGGCATAAGTTCTTGGATAGCCGTCGATGACGAAGCTTTCAGGTCGTTTGATGGCGAACAACTCTGCAACCAAATCATTGACCACGATATCAGGCACCAGCAAACCACGCTCGATCAGCGGCTTCGCCACTTGACCGACGGCTGTATTTTGTTTGATTGCTTCGCGGAACATGTTGCCGGTGCCGATGTACGTCAGCCCGAAGCGTTCGCAGAGCTTTTCAGCTTGCGTGCCTTTACCACTGCCTGGGGGGCCGACCAGCACCAAACGCATGAGTACAATCCTACATGGCGAGTCACGAGCAGGTGAGTGCTGTAGACGGGTTTGATATTCTCAAACAGAATGCCCGCAACAACAAGGGTGCAGGCTAGGAATTGTTGACGAGATTACTCTTCCGTCAGGCCTTTGTAGTTCCGCATTTCCAAGTGGGTGTTGATCTTCTGTACCAGGTCGAGTGCAACGCTGATCACGATCAACAAACCCGTACCACCAAAGAAGGCAGCAACAGTTTGGTTGATGCCCATGCTGGCACTCAGGATCGACGGGATGATCGCAATCACAGCCAGGAAGGCAGCACCAACAAAGGTGACACGGGCCAGAACACGTTCGAGGTGATCGGCCGTGGATTTACCTGGACGATAGCCAGGAATAAAGCTGCCAGACTCTTTCAAGTTCTCGGACACTTCCTTGGGGTTGAACATCACGGAAACCCAGAAGAAACTGAACACGAAAATCAACACCACGAAGCTGACGTTGTAGACCCAACTGTTGTGGTTGCCGAAAACGGCAGAGACTTTACTGGCCCAGTCGACATTAAAACTCGTCGCAAGAATGTTGAATACGAAGAACGGCAGAATGAGCAGCGTGCTGGCGAAGATCACGGGCATCACACCTGCGGTGTTCAGCTTCATAGGTAAGTAGTTTTTTGCCCCGCCGCCACCCTGACGCCCACGAACGTGGCGGGCGCTTTGCATGGTGATGCGACGCTGAGCTTTGGTCATGGCAATCACACCCACGATCACTCCGATGAAGAGTGCTGCCAGGACAATCATCTTTTCCAAACTGATATCGCCAGAGTCGCTACCGAGGGTGAACAGCGATGGCTTGAGCTTGCCGCTACCGGGAACGAAAATCAGGCTGCCTATAGCTTCCGGCAAGCGAGAAATGATGCCTGCCATGATGATGAGCGAGATACCGTTTCCGATACCGTATTCGTCGATCTGTTCGCCAATCCACATGAGGAACAAGCAGCCAGCGGTCATCATCAACACCGCACCGATACCGAAGTAGATGAGCGTTCCACTGCCGTTGCTCAGTTCCCGTGTTGCAGGGGAGTTGTCCCCCGTTAGGAAAGAGTTAAATACGAACGCACCTTGAATCAGGCAAATCGGTACTGCAAGGTAACGTGTGTATTCGTTGATCTTTTTCTGACCCGATGCCCCTTCTTTCTTCAGCTTCTCCAGTGCCGGTAGTACACCGGAAGAGAGCAACTGCATAATGATGCTGGCCGAGATGTAGGGCATGATGCCGAGCGAGAAGATACACGAATTGCTAAGGTTACCACCGGAGAAGAGCGATACGAAACCAAGCACTTGACCTAGCGCACCGCCGCCTTGCTTGCTCAGGTTCTCTTGCAGCACGGCTTGATCGATCATCGGCAATGGAATGAAATAGCCAATCCGGTAGATCGCTAGGAACGCAAGCGTGATGAGGATCTTCGTCCGGAGCTCCGGTATCTTGAAGATCGTGGCAATTTGAGTGAACATCCGGTTGACCTCACCAGCTCTGGATCAAAAAGAGAAGAACGCAAACGACTGACGCAGCTGGTTGCTCACGTCAGTCACTTGCGTTCTGGGAACGGCACTATTTGGCCGCCGCAGGCTTCTTCACGGCTCGATTGCCTTGGCCCATCTTGTTACGTACAGGCTTGGCTGGTGCAGGGATCAACTCGCACGTGCCGCCTTTGCCTTCGATCTGTGCTCTCGCGGTCTTGGTGAAGTGATCGGCCTTCACGCTGACCTTCTTGGTCAGCTCGCCTTCACCGAGAACTCGCAGGCCATCGTAGGTACCTACAACGATCCGGTGTTCCTGAAGAACGGCCATATCAACACTAGCACCGTCATCGAAGCGGTTCAGATCGCCAATGTTCACCTCGGCATAAACCTTGGCAAAACGAGCGTTGCTAAACCCGCGTTTCGGGATTCGACGGTGCAGTGGGCTTTGACCACCGACGAACAGTTGACCGGGCATGTTGGCACCGGCACTGGCGTACTGGCCCTTGTGCCCGCGGCTAGCGGTCTTGCCGTGTCCCGAACCGGTACCACGACCAACGCGCTTTTTGAGTTTGCGTTTCTTCACGCCGGTAGAAAGGTTAGTCAAGTCCATTAGAGTTGGATCCCCCGCAAGCGGGCGACTTCTTCACGTGTGCGAAGTTGACGTAGCCCGTCGATGGTGGCTTTCACGAGGTTAATTGGGTTCGTGCTGCCGTGAGTTTTAGTCAGGATGTTTTCGATGCCGGCTGCCTGCAGCACTTCGCGAACACCGGGGCCAGCTTTCACACCAGTACCGGGGCCTGCGGGCACCATAATCACTCGGCTTGCGCCGTACTTGCCGATCACGCGGTGCGGGATCGTCTTGCCACGCAATTGTACTTTCTTGCTCCGCTTGGCCATCGCTTCGCCTTCCTTGATGGCCTTTTCGACCGCAGGAGGCACTTCGTTAGCTTTGGCGTACCCGAACGATACTTTGCCGTTCTTGTCGCCCACAACCACAATGGCGTTGAAGCTGAAGCGTCGACCACCCTTGACCACGCAAGCGGAACGGCGAATCTTCACAAGGTAATCGACCATACCGCTGTCGCGCTGATCCGGTCCATCGCGGCCATCACGACGACCGCCTGGGCCGCCACGACCACCACCGCCTCCACCACGACGATCACCACCGCCACCGCGTTGTTCGCTTTGCGCTGCCGGGCCACTCGGCCCGGTTGGGCCTGTCGGGCCAGCAGGAGCTGGCGTTGCTGCGGCTTCCGTTGCTGCGCGGCCGCTGGGTTCTTGTTCGTTGGCCATAGGGTTCTTTCTCTTGCTGTCCGACTTCGGCAAGCGGCCGCTCGCCTGGGTGGTTATGGGTTACGGACGTTGCCGTCCGGTGTTCTCGCTGTGTGGTTACTTCTTCTTGGCTTTCGGTTCAACGACGACCTTCGGGGCCTTCGGTTCAGCTTCGACAAGGCTCGTACACTTCAGGCCAGCCTCGGTTGCTGCACGAGCGAGGGCTTTCACCCGACCGTGGAAGCGGAAGTTGCCTCGGTCGAACGCAGCCTCAGTAATGCCTTTTTCCTTGGCTTTCTCGGCAAGAGCCTTGCCAACAATCGTGGCAGCCTGAATGTTCCCGCCCTTTTCCACTTTGCCGCCTTTGTCAAGCGTGCTGGCCGAGGCCAGTGTCACTTGAGCATCATCATCGATGAGCTGGGCGTAAATATGGAAGTTCGAGCGGAAAACCGAGAGCCGTGGCTTCGCAGCCGTACCCTTAATCGTCCTGCGAACGCGTTGCTTCCGCCGCCAGGAGCGTTTCGCTTTAAGTTTCTGTGCGTCCATCGAACTCGTCCTATCACAGGGGCAGGGTTCTTTCGTTCGTCAGCCGATGTCCGACCGGCTTGAACCGAAATCCACCCCACGCCCAGGGTGCTTGTGTTGGTGTTACTTACCTTGCGAGAACGACTTGCCTTCCTTGCGGCGGACAACTTCATTTTCGTAGCGGATACCCTTACCCTTGTAAGGCTCCGGCTTCTTGGATGAACGAATCTCAGCAGCAAACTGGCCGACCTTTTGCTTGTCGGCCCCGCTGATCAGGATCGTGGTCGCATCGGGAACAGTACAGGTCACGCCTTCTGGTGGCTGGTGGTTTGGCTTGTTGGCAAAACCGACCATCAACTCGACGCCTTTGCCCTTGGCGATGGCTTGATAACCAACGCCTTCAATCTTCAACTTCTTCTCGTAGCCCTTCGTCACGCCCACAACCATGTTGTTGATGAGGGCACGGGTCAGGCCGTGCAGAGCACGGTTTTGGCGTGCATCATCAGGTCGTGCTACCGTCAACTGAGCACCTTCCAACTTCACGATCATGTTGGCGTGGTGGGTGATTTCGAGCGTACCCTTCGGGCCTTCGACCTTCACCAAACGGTTGGTGATGTTGATCTTCACGCCGGCTGGGATTGCAATCGGTTGCTTG
Organism: Gemmatales bacterium; assembly: GCA_038230995.1. Taxonomy (GTDB): domain Bacteria; phylum Planctomycetota; class Planctomycetia; order Gemmatales; family Gemmataceae; genus JALHQU01. The sequence continues at coordinate 1,743 of JBBRME010000003.1, read as the reverse complement.
CCAATACGAGACATTTATCGCTCCTGAGGGCTTCACCGGCATGTTGCCGGAACGTGGCCCTGGTTTGAGAGTTACCACACAGTGGCGAGGATTTCGCCACCGACTTTGGCCTTCTTGGCTTGACGATCCGACATCACGCCACGGCTGGTACTGATAATGGCGATACCCAAGCCATCGAGCACCCGGCGTACTTCCTTGTAACCCTGGTAAACCCGAAGACCTGGCTTGCTGTAACGAGCGATGTGACGGATGACTTTTTCACCGTCCGGCCCGTACTTCAAGAAGACTTGAAGCACGACGTGTGCTTCGCTCATGTCGTTGGACTCGACAAATTCTTTAACGCCTTCGGTCGAGACGTACTTGCCGATTCGGTAGCCGAGGACGAAACCTTCATCCACGAGTACCTTAGCGATGGCCACCTTGAGCTTGGTGCCAGGCATATCCACGTAGGGTCGTTCGATATGGTTTGCGTTGCGGATGCGTGTGAGCATGTCCGCAATTGGGTCTGTCATCATAGTGGTAGATTCCGATGTCGGAGTGTCAGTGTCCGGCTGAATTACAGAACATTGACTCAACCGCAAAGCGGGAGCACAAGCTCAGTAACGGTCAGCCGATGTGGATCAGGTTGGTTCTTTTACCAAGACGCTTTACGCACACCCGGGATCAGACCACTGCTGGCCATGTCGCGGAAGATAATTCGGCAGACGCCGAACTTGCGAAGGTTGGCACGTGGACGACCCGTAATCTGGCAGCGATTGCGGATGCGAATCAAATCGCGAGGACGAAGCACCTTGCTACGGTCGCGTTGGGCTTCGGGCTTGAGCATTTCGGCTTTGTGCAGGTCGAGTGCCGCCATTTGCTTGCGGAACTTCGCCATCTTTGCATCGGTGGACATTGCAAAATTTCCCTGACGCGGCGTTTCGACTCAGCAAGTGGGGTTGTCCCACCAGAGAACCGATCGTTCCGCAGAAACGCAAGACAGAATACTAACCGCCCGAACACTACTGTCTAGGGCACTCATTGGAAAAAGTACCTGATGGATCGCATGACCTCATTGGAACAACTGCAATTATTTCTCAAGTTCTGCGCAAACTCGATTTGTCAGTGCATCTCGAAGGTAAGACCCCTCTGATTCACAGCACCCCCCCCAGTTTAACGAGAGACGCGATGAACATCCGATGCTGGGTTGCAGCTTTGGCTGCAACCTCCACGAGCCTTGTTGCCTACGCCGAAGACAAAGACGGCAAACGTCCACCAGCACCATTAACCCCGATTCTGTTGAAAAAGGACGAGTTCAAGCCTCTCGTCCTGCCTTCTATCGTACTTCAGAAAAAAGACGTCTCCAAGCCACTGGTTGTACCCGCGCCGCTGCCGTCGCTCACGTCGAAACCGATGACTTCAACCAGCCAAAACGCCCGACCAACGACGCCAGTTCCTGGCCCCGGCCCCGGCGGCCCTGGCTCGGGTGGTTCTGGTAACGGTCAAACACAACCAGGCCCGATTGATGCCGTGCAGAAGTACCGCGTCACCTTGCTGGGCATCAAAGTGAATCATCAGACACGTGATGACATCCTCGAAAACGACGGGCCCGGAGATGAAGTGATTGTCCGATGCTGGACTCGCTTGACCAAAGACGGCGTAACAAAGCAAGAGCAGTTCACCGGCATCAACGGCATCCTCGGCAAGGACACGGCCCGAGGCGATGACGTGGCTCGATTCATTCGTGCAGGTACGGCCAATCTT
>JBBRME010000002.1:0-60373 GCA_038230995.1 Gemmatales bacterium | reverse complement strand
GCTTGCACCCAGTCGCGGGCCACGGTTTCGTAAAGCGGGAACTCCGGATGATTGGCCCCACGGGCTTGCAACCGGCCTAGCTTATCGATCACGGGCAACGGCTTGCCAGCCAGTAGTGCAGCACGACACTCGGCGGCCCCAAGTTTGGTGAGGGTCGAACGCAACGTTGTGAGTTCGGGCACAGCGGCTTGAAGTGTTTCAGCGGCGAGGACGTCTTTCCAGGCGGCCTCGGCATCGTCGGTGGCAAGGGCACGATTGGCGCGTTTGACAAAGCCACGCACCACTTCGGGCAGCCACTCCAAAGCCTGCCGGTGTCGACCTTGCAAGTAGGGTTGAAGCAGTCGGTGAGCTTCTTCGGGCTGACCCACTTTCAACGCTTCGCGGAGTTGTCGGCCGATGAACCAAAACGCGAAGCTCATGACGCATCTCGAAGATAGCCATGATTCTATTCGCTAAAGGTGCTTGTGCATTTGGTTAACCGGCAGTGTGAGCTGCCGGGCGGGCTGGATTTGTAGCCGCGAGGCGAATCTAAGTGTTCTTGTAGCCGCGAGGCGAAGCCGAGTGTGTGACACTCAACTGTCATCGGGGGAAGGTTGCTGGAGCGGCGTATGCGCTACTCCTCGAACTTTCGTCTCAGCATGTCCTTGATCGTGTCGAGATCCAACTCCAACAACGCCTCAGCGAGTTCGGGGCACCCCTTCGCGGCGGCGACCGCCGCTAGTGCCGCTTGGCAATACGATTGATCCCAACTCAAAAGTGCTGCCGCACCGACTAACTCCGGGAGCCTTGACAGCGCGGCGGTATAGTCGGCTTGTAGATCAGAGGGCACGGTCGGTCCCCGCCCTTTTGCCCGTGCGATCTCGATACAGGCTACCATCAGGAACAGCGTCATCGGCACACGCACGGGGTCGGTGCCCATCACACGGACAATGTGCGGTACCGCTGCATACGAGCCGGTGTACACGTCGCCCTGGTGACAAAGTGAGCTCCAAAGGGAGAAGTAAGGCTCGACTTCCGAGCCAACATCCGGCGGTAGCGTCTCCAAGTCCGCGAGCAAAGAAGGTATGTCAGTGGCGTACCCGTAGGCATGCGACAACTCCGACCACCGCTTGCTGTCGAGCGCGAGCATCCGCCCTCCCTCTGCTGCCGAACAGGTGCTGAACCCATTTTGGTCACTGGCTCACCGGGAGGTTCACCCGGTTCGCCCTCGCAAAACCCGCTCTCTCTCGCTGCGCTTCGTTCGCGGCTCGCTAGAACACGCTCGGCTTTGCCTCGCGGCTACAAGAGCAACCATTACGGCGGATCGTATCCGCCTTTGCTCAGCGGGTTGCACCGGCAAATGCGCCAGGTGCCCTTCAGCGTACCCAGAAGCGGGCCATGCTTTCGAATCGCACCGATCATGTATTCGCTGCACCCCGGCTCGAACCTACACATCGGCGGAAGCAGCGGACGAATGAGGTACTGATAGCCACGCACCAGACCAATGAAGATGGTCGAGATCAACCACAGAGGCCAGCGCCACAGCCAAACCAGTTTGTTCATACGTTGGCCACCGGTGGCCAACGCCGGGCAGCAGCCGGCAGAAGTTGCCGAAGTGTCTCGATGTACTCTATCAGCGTCGGATCTGTTGAGCGAGTTCGACCAACCAGCACGAAGTCGAACCCCGCTGGGTACTCGTGCTGATGCAATCGATACGCTTCACGAAGCAACCGCCGCAATCGGTTGCGCTTGACAGCATTACCAACCTTGCGGGACACACTCAGGCCAATACGTGAGGTCGTTGTTCCATTCGGCTTGGCGTACACGACCAACCACGCATCGCTCACCGAGCGCTTGGCGTCATACACCGCTTTGAACTCGGGCGACGATTGCAACCGTCGTGATTTCGGGAAGGATTGATCGACAGTCATGACAATAGAATTGTAGCGATGTGGCTACACTGCTACCCTCTCATGATTTGATGTCCTGGTTTCAGCGAGACGAGATGGTTGAACATCCCATTCCGATTGGGCGATCGGATAGAATCGAACCACGTCACCCACATGTATTGGAAAGAAATTCTCCTCCTCATTAACAATTTCCAAAGGCGTGCGTCCGATCAGATTCCATCCACCAGGTCGCGCTAGCGGGTAGATGCCGGTTTGATTCCCCGTAAGGCCGACACTGCCGGGTTCGACGCGAACTCGTGGCGATGCCAAACGAGGCAAATGACGCAGTTCAATGGGCAGATCACCCAAGTAAGGAAAGCCCGGAACAAAGCCGATGGCGAAGACTCGATACTCTACAGAAGTGTGCAACTCAATAACGCGATTCGGAGTGAGATGAAGTGCCTCGGCGACTGCGGGCAAGTCTGGCCCGAAGGCATAACAAACGGGGATGATGTGCAAGACGGGCACGGAATTGTCATCAGGTGCAGTTTCGTTGTAAGAGAGAATCCAAGCCTGAAGTTCAGTGAACGAGATGGCCATCGAATCGAAATACACTCCCACTTGGTGATACGCAGGCACCACATCGTGTAGCCAATCTGGATTGATGCACGTCAGCATGCGAGCAAGGTTCACAGCCCGCTCATGGGTGTGCGCATTGATCAACACGGCTTGATCACCAAGTGGTTCAACGTGCAGTGCCAGAGTGGTCATGGATGAATGGTACGGCGTGACGGGCAAGAGTTGCAAATCAGTCCGCTGGGAACAACTGCACCGTGCCCACATCGTACCGTGCACTATGAGGATCGTCTGGGTCAAGCGAGGCCCCGTGTAACGTGCTCCGGCCCTGCAACAGGGTGAACACAGCTGGTAGCACGAACAACGTCGCCAGCGTGCTCATCATCAGTCCGCCAATGACGGCCCGACCTAGCGGTGCGGTTTGATCGCCACCATCGCCCAAGCCCAGGGCCATGGGAATCATTCCGGCAATCATGGCGAGGCTCGTCATCAAGATGGGGCGCAATCGGCTGACCCCGCCATCGAGAGCAGCGAGGACGGCATTCCCCTTGCTCACCCGGCTGCGTTCCGCAAACGTCACCAACAGAATCGCATTCGCTACCGACACACCAATCGACATGATGGCCCCGAGGAACGATTGCAAGTTCAGCGTGGTACCTGTGAACCACAACATCAACCCGACGCCACAGAGAGTGGCTGGCACACTGGCCACGGCCGTGAGTGCAAGTTTGATGGACTGAAAATACGCGGCGAGCATGAGGAAGATGGCCAGAACCGCGATACCCAAGCCCACGGCCAAGTTCCGCTGCACGATTTCCAAGGTGTCGAGTTGGCCACGAACTTCGACGCTCACGCCCTTCGGTGCATCACCGGCATCGCGGATAGCCTGACGCACGGCACGGTTCACCGCACCCAAATCCGTGGTCGCTACCGTTGCACTGATGCTCAAGTACCGCCGCATGTTGTAGCGATTGATCTCGCCCGGAGTGGTGGTACGCTTCACCGTGGCCACGTCTCGCAGGAGTTGCTGAGTCATGCCAGCGCTCAGCATCGGGCCAGCCCCATGAATAGGGATCTGCCGAAGTTCTTCGAGGGAGTTCATTTGTGGGGGCGGTACTTGAACTTGAACGATGTACGTCTGCCCGGCTTTGGCATCACGCCAGTAAATAGGGTTCATGTACCGGCTGCTCGCCGTGGCGGGGATCAAGCCATTGCTGATGGTGCGGGTGCTCAAGTTCATAGTGGCTGCGCGTTCACGGTCGATGTTGATCTCGACCGTCGGGTAGTGTTGTGATTGCACGAGTTGCACGTCCCGCAGTAACGGTATTTCCTTGAGCTTGGCCAGTACCTTTTCTGCATGTTTGCTGGTATCGGCGATGTTATTACCGACCACTTGCACATCCACCGGGGTGCGGCTGCCAAAGCTGGTGACTTCATTCACGAGGTCGCCCGGTTCATAGGAGAGTTGCATCGTCGAGAGTCGGCTGGTCTGTTCCTCGGCAGGCACGTTATCCGCTGTCCACTGCTCACGCAGCGAGGCTTTCAATTCGGTATCCAGCACAGTCCGCAGTTTCGCTTTGAAGTCTTCGATGCGCACTCCGGCTTCGGGCTTGAGCATCACTTTCATCTGAATCTCTTCTGGCCCGCTACTCCATTGATGCACGGCTTGAATGGGATAGTTGGTAGGGAAGCTACCGATGTAGCCGACGCTCATCTTCACGTTCTGCGCACCGCCCGCTTCACGTTCAATGATCTTCAATGCTTTCTGGGCCAGCACTTCGGTGCGTTCGATGCGTGTGCCCGTGGGAGCCTTGAGCCGCAGTTGGAAGATGCCTTTATCGACTGGCGGAAAGATCGCCGTGCCAAGGTTCATACTCAACAACACCACGAGGCCAATCGCCACCGCGAAGTACACAGGCACCACGATCCAACGGAGGCTGAGCAACCGGGCTAAGAGCTGTTCATACAGCCGCACCAAGAGCGGCGGCTTGTTTGCTGCTTGGTGCTTCATCGGTTTCAACAACCACACACACAGCACCGGCACAAACGTGGAACTGAGGAAGTACGATGCGATCATCGAGAAGCCGACGGCCAGGCTCAACGGTACGAACAACTCACGCGCGGCCCCTTCCATAAAGAACGCAGGAACAAACACCGCCAACACACAGAGCAGCGCCAACAGGCGAGGCACGGCGGTTTCCAAGTTGCCTGCGCGCACGGCCCGCGCCATGTTTTCGTGGTGGTGCATCTGCGTGTGGATATTCTCCACTTCTACCGTGGCCTCATCCACGAGGATGCCCACTGCCAAACTCAGACCGCCGAGTGTCATCAAGTTGATGGTCTGCCCGCAAATCCACAGGCCAAGAATGGCGGCAAGTAATGCCAGCGGAATGTTCAGCACCACCACAATCACGCTGCGCCAATCCCGCAGGAACAGAAGTACCATCAGCCCCGTCAGCACGGCACCGATGGCCCCTTCCACACCAACGCCCCACATGGCGTCCTTCACGATGGGACTTTGATCGAAAGCGAATTCAATGTCCACTTCCGGGGCCGCATCACGCAGCTTGGGCATCGCCTTGTTCAGTTCATTCACCACGCTGATCGTGCTAGCATCGGATCGCTTCGTCACCAGCATGTAAACTGAGCGCCGACCATTCACTAAGGAGTACCCAGCCGTGATGTCCGCATCGTCCGTGATCGTCGCCACATCACGCAGGAAGACCGGGCTTGGCCCCATCTTGATGGGAATCTTCCCGAGTTCCTCCGTGGGCTTCGCCCCCACCATCGCGTTGCTACTCACCAACAAATTCAAGTCGCCTATGCGCACATTGCCCGACGGAGCTACCACATTGCCGTTATTCAGCGCCTCGGTGATCTGATCAAGTGAGACATGCTGCTTATGCAAAGCATTTGGGTCGACACTCACCACAATCGCCCGTTGATTGCCCCCAAAGGCCGGTGGAGAACTGATGCCCGGCACGCTCGCAAACATCGGGCGAATCCGCAACGTGGCGATGTCTTGAATGTCCTTGATGCTGAGCTTATCCGAGTTGACGACGATGTACCCGATCGATGCGGAGCCAGTGTCGAACCGCGTAACGAATGGCGGCACCGTACCCGGTGGCATCATGAACCTTGCCCGGTTCACCGCAGCCACTGTTTCGGCCATGGCCTGAGCCATGTCGGTACCGGGGTGGAAGTAACACTTGATGAGAGTCATCCCTTGGATGTTCTTGCTCTCGACGTGTTCAATGCTGTTCACATAAAGAAAGTGGAATTCATAGTACGTGGTCAGCAGCCCTTCCATCTGCTGCGGACTCATGCCACCATACGGCTGGCAGATGTAGATCACCGGTTGGTTCAAACTTGGGAAGATGTCGACCTTACTTCGATAGATCGCCAAGCCGGAGGCAATGACCAGCGCCAGTACACCCACCATGACGGTGTACGGTCGACGCAATGCAAAGATGATCGGATTCATCCAGCTAGTTTATGCGCTGCGCTCTGACAAAGCGTTAGTTGCACATGCAAAAACATGCTCCGTGCCATCTCACTTTTTCGCGGCTACCTTCAACTTCACCATCACAGGAAAGTGGTCGCTGTAGCCTCGGTCGGAGTCCTTCATGTCGCGGTCGGGGTCGCCGAAGCGCCATGGCTCGCGGCGGGTACCGCCAGCACGGGTGAGGTCTTTCGTCACGGTGGCCACGCTCTCGGCGTCAACGGTCCAGCCTGTTTTGTCGAGCATCCCCGGCGAAACGCAAATCTGATCGTAAATCAGTGGCTTACCGCTGTACCAGATAGTGCCGAACTTGGTGGGGTCTTTGCCCGCCATCAGGTTCAGCAAGTACGGCAGGTTCTTCGGGTCGTTGCCGGGCTTCACCTTGGTGCGGTCGGCGATGGCCCCAAGATCCTTGACGACGGAATCAGCATCCGGTGTATCGTTGAAATCGCCGCAGATCATGTAGTCCACATCCACGTCTTTCTTGGCCAGTTCGTAGAAGCGGTCAAACAGAATCTTGGCGTACTTTTCCCGGCCTGAGTCGCCACCGCTGCCGTCGCGTTGTTTGAGTTGGCTTGTCCAGTGGGTAGCCATGAGGGTGAGGTCGTGACCATTCACCAGCAGGTGCGTTTCGAGGATCCGGAGCTTGGCCGCTTTGTTGAGCTTGGTGCCACGCACATCAACAGGCACACGGGTGATGACGCATGGGGCAATGTGCCGACCGGCATCGAGATCCACCATCAACACTTGGGTGTAGAGGAATTTTTCGTCCTTCTTCGCGGCTTTGAGTTTCTCGTTGAGAGTGTCCTTCAGTAGTTCCGCAGCGCGATTGCCTTCGACTTCGGCCCCTGCGAAAATGTCCGGTCCCACGCCGTTGTTCATGGCCAGGATGGCCGTGGCGAGGTGGTCGTACTTCATCTTGCGAATCTTTTCGTTCTCGGCGTAACCACGGTCGTACGGTTCGTCGATACTGTTGCGTTTGTCGACTTTGTCATCGAACAAATTCTCTACGTTCCAGAAGCAGAAGACATACTCTTTCGCTTCGCCGTCCTTAGAGGAACTATTGGTTTTGCTACCGTCGCCAGCAGGTAGGCCGGTACAGGACACGACCGCGACGATCGCCAGCAGGGAAGCCACCACGACCAGAATTCGAGAGAATCGCATAACGCTCACCTGACAGGAGAGTTCACCCAGCTACCGTAGGCTAACGTGCCGTGTTCAAAAATGCGATACGACTTGGAACGTGGATAGCGTCGATGGCTCGTAAAACATTTTAGTTCGCTCTTCGTCGAGAAGTTCACATGTTGCGTGCCTCCGTTCTGCTTCTCCTGAGTTGTGGCATTTCCTTCGCCCAGAGTCTGGATACCAAGAAACTCGATCAACTTGCCCCGGCGGTTGAAGCGGCCATCAAGCATGGCGACTGTCCCGGTGCGGTGCTGGTAGTGGTTCACAAAGATCGTGTTGTCTACCGCCAGGCCTTCGGTGAACGCGAACCGAAAGTGCCGATGACGGTGGATACCGTCTTCGATCTGGCCTCACTAACCAAACCCATTGCCACGGCCACGGCCATCCATCAACTCGCCGAGGCAGGCTCGATTCGCTTGACCGACACAGTCGCTAAGCACTGGCCCGAGTTTGCAACGAACGGCAAGGAGGCCGTGACCATTGAACATTGCCTGCTGCACACCACAGGGTTAACCGCTGACAATGCACTGGCGGACTATAAGGACGGTAAGAAAAGTGCGTTCGAAAACATCGCCAAGCTGAAGCTCGAAGCTCCGGCAGGCACGCGGTTTAAATACTCCGACGTGGGCTTCCTGGTACTTGGTGAGTTAGTCGAGCGGCTCAGCAAACTGCCACTCGATGAGTACGCCGCCAAGCACATCTTCACTCCACTGATGTTGAAGGACACCGGCTACAAGCCCAGCAAGGAACTCGCCAAGCGTTGTGCCCCAACGGGTCAGCGTGATGGTAACAGCATCCGTGGTGAGGTTCACGATCCACGCGCTTTCGCCATCACTGGCGTGGCGGGCCATGCCGGGTTGTTCAGTACTGCCGACGATGTGGCGACCTTCTGCACCGCATTGTTGAACCAAGACAAGCGACTTCTGAGTGCCTTTAGCGTCAAGCGACTGACCGATGGAGTGCGTGTGCCCGGCGGCGTGCGTAGCCTGGGTTGGGATGTGGACACCGGCTTCACTGCCCAGCGCGGCGAGTTGTTCCCACCCGGCGAAGGCTTCGGTCACACAGGCTTCACTGGTACATCGGTGTGGATCGATCCACCCAGCGGCACGGCCATTGTAATGCTCACCAACCGCACACTGCTGGGGGAGAAGAACTCTGTCACCGATCTACGCCGCAAGGTCGGCACCATCGTGGCCAGCGCCATCCCGGACATCGGCCAGCGGGCCAAGCGGTTGCCCACTCCACGCACGCCGGTGCTCAGTGGCCTCGATGTACTTGTTCAAGAAAAGTTCGCCCGGTTGAAGGGGAAGAAGGTGGGCTTAGTGACCAACCACACCGGGCGAGACGTCAACGGAGTTAGTGTGATCGACCTGCTGCACAAAGCCGAGGGCGTGAAGCTGGTGGCCCTCTTCAGTCCCGAGCATGGCATCCGTGGCGAGTTGGACGAAAAAGTGGGCGACGGTAAAGACGAGAAGACCGGCCTGCCGGTGTACAGCTTGTATGGCGAACGCCGTAAGCCCACACCCGAGCAGTTGAAGGGTGTGGATGTCATCGTGTACGACATCCAGGACATCGGCTGCCGGTTCTACACCTACATCAGCACGCTCGGTTTGGTGATGGACGCAGCCAGCACAGCGAAGATTCCTGTGCTGGTGCTGGATCGCCCGAACCCTATCGGAGGAGTGTTGATTGAAGGCCCGGTGCGTGATGCGAACCGCGAGAGCTTCGTGGCGTATCACAACATTCCTGTTCGCCATGGCCTCACCGTCGGCGAGATAGCCAAGCTCTTTGCGGCCGAACGCAAGCTCGATGTCGAACTCACCGTGGTGGCGTGCCAGCACTGGAAGCGTGGCGATACCTTCGACGTGACCAACCTACCGTGGCGGAACCCCAGCCCGAATATGCGGCACCTCAACGCAGCGCTGCTGTACCCCGGCGTGGGTTTGCTGGAGACGACAAACATCAGTGTTGGGCGGGGTACGGAACGCCCCTTTGAATGGATCGGTGCCCCCTGGCTCGATGGCCGGAAATTGGCCAGGGAACTGAACGACTTGGGTTTAGTAGGAGTCACCTTCAGCCCGGAGAGTCGCACCCCCACCGGCAGCACACACAAAGGCAAGGAGTGCGGCGGGGTGAACATCATCATTGATGACCGCGCGAAACTCCGCAGCGTGACCGTGGGCCTGACCATCGCCACCGTGCTGAAGAAACTCTACCCCACCGAGTGGGAGACGAAGCGGTACGACACCCTCTTGGTTCACAAGTCCACCTTCGATGGCGTGACCGCCGGGCAGGGTGCCAAGGAGTTGGAAGCCGGTTGGGCGAAGGATCTCGAAGCCTTCCGCGTTCGCCGCGCCAAGGTGTTGATCTACACGGAGTAAGTTGGTCGATATAACTGGCGTTCCAAAACATCATTCTGTCAGGAGTTGATGTATGGTGTCTACGAAATGCAAAAGCGTCTGCCGAGCGCTCATGAAGTCGTGTATGACTAAGCAAACTAAGGGGCTGTGGTCATCAGCTTTTCACCGAGTGTGCATGGGTACGAGGGCGTTCTGGTCATCCGCGCGACTGCGAACGAAGTGAAGCTGTACTTCAACTTTGGTAAGGGATTGCCCGACCCAGAGAAGCTGTTGAAGGGTACTGGTCAGACGCGTTGGATTCTCGTGGAGGGCGCATCCACTCACGCACGTCCGGCGGTCGTGAGTCTGGCAGTCGAAGCCATTGCTCGCAACCTCGTGCCGTTCGCAAACGCCGGTCGCGGGTCGGTGATTATTCAATCGACATCGGCCAAGAAGAAGCGGCGAACCAAGTAACTTGCGGTTCGTCATGACGAGGCCGATTGGTTTTTAGGTCTTCAAATGCGTCATTTCGGGTGAAACACAACCATTCGGACGCGTTCACTATGCCTCAAAACATCCCAATCGAGACTTCACTAGGTCATCTATATGGACGCGACTGCATTTACCTCGACGGTTTCGAATTCGAAGAAAAAATGGGCACTCTTGTGCTTGACGGCTGCATAAATGGCAACCTTTGTGCCACCAAGCAGCCTGGGCGCTTTGTTCCATATACACTTCGATTTCGCGGGGTGCTAGCGTTCAAGATGGTGGAGTTGGATTCGTGTGATTGGGACTTCGAATCTAGCTTCGATGAAGTTCGCGATTCAGATTGGATACCGTTACTTGGCGGAAAGGTCACGGCAGCGCATCACCATTTCTTTGTCCAGACTTACGATTATGTGTTCGATGTTGTTTGTAATGATTACGAGTTTGAAATCATCCTGCATGAGGGGTGAGAACTCTCAAATACCCCATCCCAAGGAGCCATCATGGCTGTGAAGAAAGAAGCCGACGGACGGCGTTCCGTGCAGGTCGAAGTCGAAGTCCCCGGTACGCCGGAGGAAGTGTGGCAGGCCATCGCCACCGGGCCGGGCGTGTCGTCCTGGTTCGTGCCGACGGAGATGGAGTTCGTCGACGGCAAACCGGTTGCGGTGAAGTCGAACTTCGGCCCGGGCATGGAGTCCCGCGCCGTCGTGACTGCGTGGGATCCGCCGCGGATGTACGCCGCCGAGTCTCCCGGGTGGACGCCCGAGATGCCGCCCATGGCGACCGAATGGAGCGTCGAAGCTCGTGCCGGTGGAGTGTGCGTCGTCCGCGTGATGCATAGCCTCTTTGCCGAGACCGAAGACTGGGACAACCAACTCGAAGGCACCGAACACGGCTGGCCGGGTTTCTACCGCACGCTGCGAATCTACCTCACGCACTTCCGCGGTCAGCGTTCCGCGATCATGCAGAAGTTGGCCGTCGCCGCTGGAACGGAAGCGGAGGTTTGGGAAACGCTGACCTCGGCCTTGGGCCTGAAAAGCGTGAGCATCGGTCAGCATTGGACGGCACCTGCTGGTGTCCCGGCCCTCGGCGGCGTGGTCGAGCACAACACCCAGGCGCCGAACGACCTCCTGCTGCGTCTCGATACGCCGGGCCCGGGTGTCGCCGCCCTCGGAACCTACAACAGCGGGCAGATCATGGTTGGTGTGAACCTTTACTTTTACGGCGATCACGCGGCAGCTACTGTCGCAAGTGACACACCACGGTGGCAAGCGTGGATCGATCATCGCTTCCCCATGCCTACGGAGCCGGCCAAGAGCGAATGACGGTGTTGTGCCACCTTCAAACCCGCGTGCTCTGCTTGAACGCGCGGTACAGCAGGAGGTCGTAAACGATCTTCAATCCTCCGGCGAAGAAGAACGGTGCACTGGCCCAACCTGCAGTGCCCACAAGGGCCATCGCAATCACTGGCGAGATTGAAGCACCAATCGATCTCCCCACACCGGTGACGCCTGCCGCTGCCGAGCGTTCATCGGGTTGCACTACGGCCATGGTGTAGGCTTGGCGTGCGGGCACATCCATCTGCGAAATGCTGAAACGCGCCAACAACAAGCCTACAGCCCAGTAGACGTTCGGCATCAATGGAACCAGGATCAGCAACACGTTCGACGGCAGGTGAGTGAAGATCATCGTGTTCAATAAGCCGATGCGTTTGGCAATGCGTCCGGCGGCCAAGGCCGACACCCCGGCCAACACATTGGCAACAAGGAAGACGGTGCCAATCAGTGCCGGGTCGAGCTGGTACGTGAGATAGAACCAATAGGCCAACAGACTTTGCAGAACGAAGCCACCACCGAGGGCATCGAGGCCGAAGAGTAGCGACAACCTGAAGACCGTTCGGCGGGATTCATGCAAGCCCAACACTGTTTTGGGGGCCGGGCGGGTGGCATCACGTTGCACTTCAACAGTACTGCGAAGTCGAGAAAAACCGAACGTCAACAACAGTCCAATGCCAGCGTACACCAACAAGGCAGGGCGGTACGCTGCGGCCCCGGTATAGCCCAGCTGCCCCGCTGCGGCAGCGCTCAACCCGCCCATTAAAGCACCGATCGCGGTCGAGAACGAACCGACGAGGTTGTACCACGCGAAGACATCCGTGCGCTGTTCGTCACGGACTGTTTGTGAAAGTGCGGCTTGCTCAACGGGTAAGAACGGGCCGATTTCATTCCCACCGGGACTGATGACCCCGATGGTGGCGGCCAACAGCAACAGCACGAAATTGCCAGTGCAGGCGAACACGATCCCGGCTGCGGCCATCAGCAGCGCACCCACAATGAGTGTGCGTCGTCGGCCGAAACGATCTGCTGTGGTGGTCAACCAAAGCGAAATCAACGTATCGCCCAGCAGAGTGAGCGTGAGGAGCAAGCCCACTTCCCACGCGGTCAACCCGACGGCCACGAGGTACAGCACCAAGATGACGGACAGTAGACCGTAAGCGAACATCCGTGCGCAGCGCGTGGCGAACAGCAACCGGCCTTCAGCGGTCAACGATCGAAGAGCATTCATGATCCATGTCTAGCAAAACTCTTTGGTCGTTGAATGGTGGATTGTTCCTCAATATCATCTTGTCACTAGGGCAGGCTTCAAGTTGATGACCCCAATAGGTACGACCCATGCGACGACGATCCGGTTTTACACTCATTGAACTTCTGGTGGTGATTGCCATCATCGCCATCCTCATTGGCTTGCTGCTTCCAGCCGTTCAGAAGGTACGTGAGGCGGCAGCCCGCATGAAGTGCGGCAACAACTTGAAGCAACTCGGCCTAGCCATGCACAACTACGAAGGCGTGTACCAGAAGCTGCCACCGGCCTTCATCGGCGACTCTGGTGGCTCACCCTTCCCCGCGTACTTCTACTCCTGGAGCGTGCTGGCTCAGTTAAGCCCGTACCTGGAACAGACGAACATCTACAACACGATGGATCTGAAACAGCCGATGTTCGTGCCACCGGCTTACAACATCTCCACGGCCAATCAGTTTGCCGTAGCGCAGAAGGTGTCGATCTTTCTCTGCCCTTCGGATAATGGCGAACCCGTCAGCAGTGCTTATGGCGTTACGAATATGGGGCCGACGAACTACGCCGTGTGTAATGGATCAGCCGTCAACGGCGGGTCGCCGTGGAACTCAGACGGCATGTTCCCGGCCAAGGACGGCGTGACCATCACCGGCATCACCGACGGCACATCGAACACAATCGCGATGTCCGAGAGCATTTTGGGTGAAGGGGCCGAGAACAGTCCGACACAACCGGGCGACGAACGAACAGCCTACAAGTACATGGGGTACACCACCACCGCACCGACCGACGCGAGCTGTCAGGGTACCCCGCAAAGTTGGAACAACGCCCAACGACGCGGATTCATGTGGGCCTCGGGGGAACTCCGATGTGCCAGCTTCAATACGTTCTATACACCGAACTCGAAGAGCTTCGATTGCATTGCCAATGATCTGACCCCCGGCATCGGGCAGTATACAGCGGTCGGCTTCCGTGCCGCACGCAGCAAGCACACTGGGGGCGTCAATGTTCTACTGGGCGATGGTAGTGTTCGCTTTATCAATAACAGCGTCCAGCTCGTGACTTGGCGTGCGATGGGCACCCGCGTTGGTGGCGAAGTGCTTGGGGATTTTTAATTGAAGACGGATAATGTCGTCACTTCCCCAACCGACCAGCAGCCAGCCATCGGCTGGCGGTGGGTACACGTTGGTGTTGCCGCACTCGCGATGGTGGCCACCCTGCCTGGGCGTACCCACGGCTTGGGCTTGTTCACCGAACCGATCTTGAAGACGTTCGACTTCACCCGCGAGCAGTATGGGTCCATCAACTTGTGGGCCACGCTGCTTGGTGCGGCCTTCTGCCTGCCGTGCGGTTGGTTGATGGATCGCCTCGGCACAAGGGCGGTATTGGCGTCGGTCATGGTGCTGCTTGCGGCGTCTGTCGCGGGGCTGGCCTTCTGGGCACAAAGTTGGGTCGGCGTGTTTGTGTTCATTCTGTTCACGCGAGGATTCGGGCAGAGCGCACTGTCGGTCGCCAGCCTGACACTCATCGGGCGGTCGGCGGGCACTCGCAACGGGCTGGCGATGGGGGTGTACTCGTTCCTCACTACAGTGGGGTTCATTGCCGCGTTTACTGTGCTGCGGGATGTCGTGAAGGCCGACCCCGACGAGTGGCGGACACCGTGGTTGGGTATCGGTGTGGGTGTTCTGGTCGCTGCTGTTTTATCCTTTGTGCTGGTGCGGGATCGGGTGGCCGGAGTTACGGAAGTGGCAGCCAATCCGGAGCCGAGCCGAACGTTGGGCCAGGCACTTCGTTCGCCAGCCTTCTGGGCATTCGCACTTGGCACTTCGTTCTACGGGTCGGTCACTTCCGGTACGTCGCTGTTTAACGAGTCGATCCTCGCCGAGCGTGGTTTCTCGAAAGAAATCTTCTTGAACGTCACCCTCGTCGGCATCCCTTTCGGGCTGGTGGCCAACCTGCTCGGCGGGTGGCTGGCCACGAAGGTGGCGTTGGGCAAGCTGTTCGCCGGTGCACTGCTCCTGTTGGCGGGCACGCTCGGGGTGTTCCCGTTGATCGTCCTCGAGTGGCAGGTGTACGCTTACGCTTCTGCACTCGCTGTGGCGGGCGGTGTCATCACAGTGTGCTTCTTCACCGTCTGGCGGCGATTGTATGGCCCTGCGGCCCTCGGCCGCATCCAAGGGGCAGCCCAGTTGCTCACCGTGCTGTTCTCGGCCGTCGGCCCACTGATTTTCGGCGTGGCAAAGACTCGCCTTGGTGAGTACGCCCCGTTGTTCCCGATCTTTGCCGTTCTGTCCGCCGCCCTCGCTGGCTTCGCTTGGTTCGTCCGAGTGAACCCACCTGCCGGAGTTGACCAATGACCGCACTACTTGCCGACACTTCACTGAAGACTCAATGGGATCGCGATGGCTTCGTGGTGGTGCGGGAACTGTTCACTTCGGAAGAAATGGAACAAGCCACGGCAGAAGCGAATCGCCTGTTCCACGGCTTCGAGCATCTGAAGTCGACCAAGAACATCCGTTGCCGCTGGCAGGACAACGTGTTCACCGGTGAATGCACCTTCGAGACGTTTGACCCGGTCATCGACCTCGGCCCGGTGTGTCATCAACTGGCACTTCACCCGAAGCTGCTGGAGGTGCTGCACGAAGTTTACGGCGAACCGGCCTGCCTGTTCAAAGACAAACTCATCTTCAAGCCACCCGGCGTGAAGGGCTACGCCCTTCATCAGGACTGGATCTCGTGGGACGGTTTTCCGCGTTCGTTCCTCACCGTGTTGATTCCGTTTGATCCCGCCGACCGCGACAACGGCTGCACTATGGTGTACCCCGGTTACCACCACAACGGCCCACTGACTCCGCTCGATGGCGCGTATCACGAACTCGCCGCGGACAGCGTGAATGAAGCCAAAGCCGTACCGCTACTGTTGCAACCGGGCGACGTGGCGATCTTCGGTGGCTTCACCCCGCATCGTTCCGACCCGAACGTGTCGGATGGTTACCGCCGACAACTGTACCTGAGCTATAATGCACATTCCGATGGTGGCGACCAACGCGAGAAACACTACCGCGAGTTCCACGCCTGGCTCCGCGAGAAGTATGCCGAGTACGGCAAGACCGAAACGTACTTTGAGTAGCAAAATGCCCTCGCCCCGTTCACGGGGACAGGGTGGCCGAAGGCCGGGTGAGGGGAATTGAGCCTGCTCGCGTGAGCAGCAGGAGTTGAAAATTAAGCCCCTCACCCGCTTCGTGCTTTTCGCACGAATCGACCTCTCCCCGTGAACGGGGCGAGGTAAATGAAAGCATGAAGGTCCTCCCCATGTCCGATCCAGTCCGATTTCATCTTTCTTTGAATGTGACCGACCTGAACAAGTCGGTCGGGTTCTTTCGCACCTTGTTTGGCGAAGAGCCAGCCAAGCTGCGTAGCGACTATGCCAAGTTTGAGCCTTCCGATCCACCGCTGGTGCTGTCGCTGGAACCGAGCAAGGAAGTGAACCGCGGGGGTGCACTCAACCACTTGGGCTTCCGCCTGCCCGATGCCAAGACCTTGGTGGCGATGCAGGAGCGACTCGAAAGATCGGGCCTGCGCACCAAGCGGGAAGAGGGCGTCGAGTGCTGCTACGCCAAGCAGACGAAGTTCTGGGCACACGACCCGGATGGCAACCTGTGGGAAATCTACACTTTCGATGGCGACATCGAACACCGGGGCGACGGGCAGTCCGAAGCCGTGGTGCTGGGTACCAACCCGGTGGTTCCGAGTGAACCCACCAGTTGGGAACACCGGATGAACGATCCGATCCCGGAGAAGTTGCCCCACGCCGATGGCACACTCGATGAAGTGCGGTTGCGCGGAACCTTCAACAGCCAACTCAGCGACGCCCAACAACAGCAACTCATTGCCGAAACGAGACGTGTGCTGAAGCCAGGAGGTCGGCTGTTCGTGCATGTGCTGACGGGCGACAAAGCTGTGGATCAGCCCGACCTGCCTGGCCCAGCCGGTGGTGTGCGTGTGGTGCCGACGGAAACCGTGCCGGTGCAACTGCTGGAACGCAACGGATTCCAGGGTGTGCGGATGATGAAATACGACGCCAAACCGTGCTTTGTGCGCGGCGGCGTGGCCATGCGCGAAACGCAGATCGAAGGGTTCGCCCCAACCGTGTCAGCAACCACCGGGCAGGTGGAAGTGCTGTACAAGGGGCCGTTCCAGGAAATACGCAACGACGGCGAAGTGTTTGTTCGTGGTCAGCGGGTCACGATTCCCACACAGGTTGCAGACCGCCTTCGCTGTAGTGAACTGGCCAGCCAATTCGTGGTGTTCCAATAAGAATGCTTGGATAGGGTGCAAATCTCTTGCCCGCGCTGGAATTCTCGCCGGGCATCAACTTTTCCGACTCTTCGCGAGTTTTTTCACGCCCCGGTGAAAAACTGTGTTCTAGACTCCTCCAGACCTTGAGTTCTGCTTGGGAGTCAGGTGAATGGACGCAAATACCGAGACGACGCTGTTCCCGAATGATGCTGATGTCGTTTCTTCAGCGCTCGTCAGTCGAACCTTCGGCGATGCCGCATTCCACTCGGAAGGCGAATTGTGTGCCGTGGCGTTCTTACACGATGGCACTGTAAGCTCCATTGACGAAGCCGGTGTGCTGAAAGTCTGGTCGCCTGAAGGGAAACTCAAGCAGCGCAAGTACCTCAGCGACCTCGAAACCGTGTGGGTGTTCAGCCCCAAGGCCGATCTCCTCGCCAGCGGGAACGACGATCTGTTGATCTGGGATACGGCCGAGGGCCAACTGCTCGCCCGGATTTCGCAACCGAAATGGGTGACGGCGATCACCTTTAGCCCTGATGGCAGCACGGTGGTCAGCGGGCACGACGACGGCAGCGTGCGGTTCTTTGATGTTCGCACCCAACGACTGATTGGCGACATTGCCGCACATTCGGCTTCGATCTCAGCACTGGCCTTCAACGCCGATGGCACCACCTTGGCCTCGGCAGGCGAGTGCTGCACCATCCGCACTTGGGACGCCATCACCCACAAGCAAGTGCAGGAATTCCTCAGCCATACTGATCGCATCCCAGCACTCACCTGGCACCCCAATGGCGAGCTGCTGGTGTCCGCCGGGTGGGATACCTCGGCCCGTGTCTGGAAGCCGGCGGAATCAACTGACCCGATCATGCTGTTGAACAGCCATGCCGATCAGGTGATGGCCGCCACGTTCAGCCCCGATGGCAAGCTGTTAGCCACGGCGGATTCTGACTTCAACATTCATTTGTGGAGCAACCCTACTGGGGCCACGATTCGACACGTTTTGCGTGGGCACGTGAACGACATTCGGACCCTGGCTTTCAACGCCGATGGCACACGCCTGGCCAGTGCTGGGGTCGACCGAGTGATCCACCTCTGGGACACGATCGAAGGCAAACTTCTCGCCGGGCCAAACCCAACTGGCAAGCACACCCTCGCCTACGGTGGCGGGGCGATGCCGATTCTTGCCAGCACGGGGGCCAGTAAACTCCGCGTATGGGCCGTGGCCACCGGCGACGAAATATCACCAACGGGCGATGGCCCAGCTCAGGCCGTGGCCGCCAGTGCCGATGGCAAATGGCTTGCAGCATCGGGATACGATCACACGATTCGTGTGTATGACCGCACTCAACACGGTAGCCCGGCGAAGATCCTCGAAGCCACCAAGCCACCGCTTGGTCACTTGGCCTTCAGCCCGGATGGCACCCTGCTGGCCATGACCAGTCAGAGTGATGGCCTCGTTTGGTTGTGGAACCCACTCACCACCGATGGCAACCCGGATCTAATTCTGGTTGAAGCAGCCGACAACTGTACCTTGGAAGGCCTCGCCATACACCCCAACAACTTGTGGGTGGCGGTAGGCGGGGTGGATGTGATGAGCACGGGCGACCGCGACGGGGCCGTGTGTGTGTGGGATCGCACCACCAAGAAGAAAGTCATGACCTTCGACAACGGCGTGTACGACCTCGCCTTTGATCCGAAGGGCCGATACCTCGCCGGCGCCGGGCTGAACGATTCGGTGTACCTCTGGGACATCACCAAAGAGGAACTGGCCTACACGTTAGAAGGCCACCAGGAACGCGTGAACTGTGTGACCTTTACGCCGGATGGCAGTTTCCTGCTGAGCGGCGGCGACGACGGCACCGTACGTGTGTGGGATGTGCTGAGCGGGCGGTTGATGGTGGCCCGCGAGTTCGACAGTGCCGTGCAATCGCTGGTTTTCCAACCGGACGGTGCAGCCCTGTTCATCGGGAATGCCAACACCACCGTGCATCAAGTGGCCTGGACAGCGATCCTAGAAGAATAGGAAGCCCATCACCCGTAAAATGGCGTGGCCAGTGAGTTAACAAAGCACTGACTACGCCGCGTTTCGTTCAAGTTTCTCAAATCAAATCTGACGACACGCCCCGCCTTCATGAGAAACATTTCATCGGCTTGGGTGTTCGTTCTTCTAAAATGCGACGAACCCACATTCCTCTTCATGGCCGGAGATTCCAGATGACACCTTCGACGTTCTTTCTGGCGTTGGCTCTCGCTGCGTCGGCCCCGGAAACCAAGGCCACGGAGGCCGGTTGGCCACAATGGCGCGGGCCGAATCGCGATGGCGTGTCGAAAGAAACAGGTCTACTCCAAGAGTGGCCGAAGGACGGGCCGAAGAAAGATTGGACCGTGAAGGGCTGCGGTGGTGGTTACAGCACCGTAGCCGTAGCCGGTGGATTCATCTATGGATCAGGCCGCATCGCCAATGAAGATGTGGTGTGGTGTCGCAAAGAAGCCACGGGTGAGGAAGTCTGGAGCAAGCCCTTCTGCGAAGCGAAGAAAGTGGGATATGACGAAGGCCCGCGCAGCACCCCAACCGTAGTGGGCGACAAACTGTATTGCGTAAGCCCCGGTGGCGATCTCGTATGCATGAAGACCAAGGACGGCGATAAGGTGTGGGGCAAGAGCTACACCAAGGACTTTGAAGGCAAAATACAAGCGTGGGGCTACTCGGAATCGGTGCTCGTGGATGGCGACAAAGTCATCTGCACTCCCTGTTCGGATAAGCATGCCATGGTGGCACTGGACGCCGACACTGGCAAATACTTGTGGAGTTGCAACGTGAAGAGCGCAGGTGGCTCGGGTGGATACTCTTCGCCAACCAAGATGACGGTCGGCAAGACGGAGATGTACGTGACGCTGCTTGGCAAGAGCGGTGGCGTCGTGGGTGTGGACGCCAAGACAGGCAAGCAACTGTGGAGCTACAACAAAGTGATGAACGGCACGGCCAACATCCCCACGCCGGTGGTGAAGGATGATCTGGTTTGGTGCAGTACTGGCTACAACGATGGTGGCTCGGCGCTCTTGAAGATCAAGGACAACGACGGCACATTCAACGCAGAAGAGATTAAATACTACGACAGCAAAACCCTGCAAAACCACCACGGCGGCATGGTGCTCATCGGCGACTATGTGTTCTTTGGCCACGCCCATAACAACGGCTACCCAGCATGCGTGGAGATGAAGACAGGCGAGATCAAGTGGAAGCAAGCTAAGGGAGCTGCAGGTGGTGCCGGTTCCGGCTGCGTCGTGTACGCGGACGGCATGCTTTACTTCCGCTACCAGAATGGCAAGATGGCACTCGTGAAGGCCAACCCGGAGAAGTACGAAGAAGCTGGATCGTTCGAGATTCCAGAGAAGAGCGGGAAAGCAAGCTGGCAACACCCCGTGATTGCCAACGGCAAACTGTACATCCGCGACCAGGACAAACTGCACTGCTACAGCGTGAAGAAGTAACAACCGCCACGCTACAAGAAGTGCCCCAGGGAATCAGTTCTTCCCTTGGGCACGCAGCGTCCTTGCCCAGCAAGATCTTCGGCGCACTGGCTGCAGGACGCGGCATATCAGCAGCACTTCAGCAAAGCCCATCAGTTCGATTTGTGGGATGATGAGTTGAGGAAGTTGGTGTAACGCCCCCTTCCCTTCGATCACCTCATCAACGACAATCTTGACATGCGAGCCAAAGGCAAAGTCAATCTGATCGACATCGTGGCGGTGGCCATCTCGCCGCTGCTCATCATGCTGATGGTCGGCAGTCTTGTCTTCTTCCTCATTGAAGTGCTGCAGCACGGCAAGTTCGACGGTCGGCTGCAATACACATTCTTGTTTTTCGTCTTTGCCATCGTCCTCATCGCCCGCATCAGCATCGAGCAAGGTTCCAAGAAAGCAATCTTCTACGGCATCGGCTTGGGGGCGGCGTGCTTCATCGCGATGTTGGCGTTCACGGAATACAACACTCCGCTGTTCAAGGTGCTTGGCCCACTCATCAACCTTGCTCTCATGGCGCTGGTGTGGTGGAGCGCCCACAAGCTCACTTGGGACTGCACCCACATGGATGAAGAATCCAAAGTCAGCGGCCGCGGGGTGCTGGCTGCGGTGGGCTTAGATTCCACCAAGTCCACCACCGATAGCGACGACAGCAAACAGTACGACCCCGACCGCAGCCGAACCGCCACGAAGAAGAAAAAGAAAACGGTGGATCGCTACGAAGAGGCGGAGAAGATCGGCTTATTGCAACGTTACCAGCAGTACCGCGAATGGAAGAAAAAGAAACCGCACACACCCGGTGTGTGGGTGCTGTACTTCGCGCTTGCTGCGATTCCGCTGTATGGGCTGGGTCAGGCGATGATCCCCGGTGATGATGCTGCGCGACGCAGCAGCACCTTCTGGCAGATGGCCGTGTACATCGCCAGCGCACTCGGCCTTCTGATGACCACCACACTCTTGGGTTTGAAGCGATACCTCGAAGCTCGCAACGCCAGCATTCCCACACCGCTCACGGTGGCGTGGCTCGGCCTTGGTGGGCTACTGGTGGTGATGTTCGTTGGAGTAGCGGCGATTCTCCCTCGGCCACATTCCGAGACTCCGCTGTACTCCTTTGAAGGCAGCAAAAAGAACAAGAAGGCCAGCCAGAATTCGCAAGTGAACGACAAGAGTGCCGGCGAAGGACAGGGAGCAAAGGGACAAAAGACAGAAGCCGGCGACGGCAAATCGAACGCCAAGGGCGGCAAGGAAGGTGGCCAGGGCAAGGGCGAAAGCAAGAGCGGCAGCGGTGGGCAGAAACAAGGCAATACCAGTGGCAACAAGCAAGGCGAGAAGAGCAGCGGCAACAGCGAGAAGGGCAAACAGGGCGAGCAGAACAAAGGGCCGAACGCCAAGCAAGCTGACGATCAAAAATCCAAACCGGGTGAGAAACAGGAAGGCAAGCAGGACGATGCCAACAAGAGCGAAGGCGATGCCGACAAGGCTGACGATAAGAGCGACGATGGCAACGAGAACAAATCGGAGACAATGCAGAACATCACCAAGGCTCTCGAAAGCGTCAGCGATGTGGTGAAGTGGATCATCTGGATTGCGATCGCGTTGCTCGTGATCGTCGGCGGTGGGTATCTCTTTCTCAAACACGCCAGCAACTTCAGTGAATGGGCCAAGGGTCTGCTCGACTGGTTCCGCAACCTCTTCGGCAAGAAGAAGGCCAAGGCCATGAGCGCGGTTGCCGAAGCCGAGGCCACGAAGCTCCTAGAGCGTCCGCCACCGTTCTACGACTTCACCAACCCCTTCACCGACGGCACCTACAAGCAGCAACAGGCCGAGGAAATCACAGCCTACACCTTCGCCGCGTTGGAGTCGTGGGCATGGGACAACGCCAGCCCACGCACGGCGGACGAAACCCCACGCGAGTTCGTGCAACGCCTAGCCGAGGACTTCCCCGGACTGCACGACAGCGGCACGATGCTGGCCGAGTTGGTCGTGCGGATGCAGTTCAGCCCGGCCCCGCTACCCAAAGGGGCCAAGGCCCAACTCAAGCAGTTCTGGGATACGCTGGGTGAGCAAGTCGTCGTAGCGAATCGATAGCATGGAGCCTGCGTGCGTGAGCAGCAGGAGTCAAACCGAGAACCTCCTGCTGCTCACGCATGCAGGCTCGACAACAAAAGGAACCACACGATCATGACTCACACTGGCAAACGGCTCGCGGTGCTCGTGGAGCAAAAGTACGAAGAGCTAGAGCTGTGGTATCCCGTGCTGCGCTTCCAAGAAGCAGGGGCAACGGTCACGTTGGTAGGGCCGGAAGCCGGGCGAACTTATCCCAGCAAGCTCGGGTACCCGGCGAAGGCCGACGTAGCCGCCAAAGATGTGGACGTGAACCAGTTTGATGGCCTGCTGATCCCCGGTGGCTTCTGCCCGGATTACATCCGCCGAAGTGACGACATGCTCCGCTTCGTTCGCCAAGCCGTGGCACTCAAGAAACCCATAGCTGCCATCTGTCACGGGCCGTGGGTGCTCTGTTCGACGGACGCCCTGCGTGGGGGTCGCAAAGCCACGGGCTTCTTCGCCATCAAAGACGACGTGGTGAACGCCGGGGCCACCTGGGTGGATGCAGAAGTGGTGGTCGATGGCAACATCATTACCAGTCGCACCCCTGCGGATTTGCCTGCGTTTACTGCGGCGTTGTTGAAGGCGATGGCGGGGTAGGCTTCTGATGTCGGGCTTTGTATCGGGCTACGAAATCTTTGAAGGTCTGTGAGAGGTACTTGTCTACCAAAACAAAGAACACCGGCGTGAGCACCACGCCGAAGATCGTCACGCCTAACATGCCGGAGAACACCGTCACTCCCAGTGCACGTCGCATTTCTGCACCCGCTCCATCGGCCAAGGCCAACGGTAGCACACCGAGGATGAAAGCGAAGCTCGTCATCAAGATGGGTCGCAAGCGAAGTTTACATGCTGCGAGAATCGCTTCACGTCGATCTTTCCCTTCATCTCGCTTGAGCTTGGCGTACTCGATGATCAGGATCGCATTCTTACAGGCCAGCCCTATCAGCACCACAAACCCGACTTGAGTGAACAGGTTGATATCTTGCTTTGCAAAGTACACACCCACCAGTGCCGATAACACGCAGGTGGGTACCACGAGGAGTACTGCAATCGGCAGGAAAAAACTCTCGTAGAGTGCTGCTAACACTAGGAAGACGACGAACACGGCACACAAAAACACAGCAGCACCCGTGTCGCGGCTGCGGCGCTCGATGAACGCCATTTCCGTCCACTCGTAGCTCATGTTGGTCGGCAGTTCACGTTCTGCGAGTGCTTCCGCAGTGGAGATGGCTAAGCCGGAACTCGTACCCGCAGCCGTGTTGGTGTTGATGGCAGCCGCGGGGTATCTGTTGTACCGCGTAATCACTTGCGGCCCGCTCATCGGCAGTACTTCCACGAGGCTACCAAGTGGCACAAGTTGGCCGTGTTTGTTCCTCACCCGCAGTCGACGTACGTCTTCCGGTTGATTGCGATTCACTGCGTTCGATTGAACGTTCACTTGGAAGGTTCTGCCAAAGCGGTTGAAGTCGTTGACATATCGTTGACCCATCGTTGCCGCCATCGTGCTGTACACATCCAGCGGTGCAACGCCGTTGGTCACGCACTCGGCATCGTTCACGATCACACGGAGTTGTGGGCTGCTCGTACGAAACACGGTGAAAGGTGCGAGGAACATCGGCGGTGGCTGCTTGGCATCTGCAGGGGCACCGGGGGCTGGCTGCTTGGCCATCTCTTCCACGAGTTTCTGCGTCTGTCCTTGAAGCATCCGCAGGCCGACTTCGCCACGGTCTTGTACCATCAGGCGCAAACCACCAGCGCGACCCAACCCCGGTACAGCAGGTGCAGGGAACACGTTCACCTGGGCCTTCAACACCTTTGCCGCGACCCGCTTCTGGATCTCGGTGGCAATCACCGAGGCGTACAACTCCGGGGCTTCGCGATTTTCGAACGTATCCAAGATGATGAACATCGATCCGAAGTTCGAGCCATAGGCACTCAGTACGAAGGAGTTCCCAGCTACCGCGTTCACGTGCTTCACGCCGGGGGTGTTCAAGGTAATGTCGGTAATTTGCTCCATACAGGCGCGGGTCTGCTCGGCACTGGCGGCATCAGGCAATTGAATGCTTGCAATGAGGTAGCCTTTGTCTTGCGTCGGGATGAAGCCAGAAGGTATCTCTTGGTAGAAGCGATAACCCAGTCCAATCAAGCCGAGGTAGAGCAAGAACAGGATCACGGGGATACGGATGACCCCAGCCACCGTTTTGAGATACAACCAGCGCGAGCCGTCAAACGTTTTGTTGAAGAGCCAGAAGAACCAACCGAAGAGGAAATTGATGGCACGACTGACGAAATCCGGCTTGGCCGACTTCGGTTGAAGCAACACCACCGCGAGGGCCGGGCAAAGCGACAGCGAGTTGAAGGTGCTGATGAGCGTGCTGATAGCAATGGTGAGTGCGAACTGCCGGAAGAACAGCCCCACGATGCCGGGGAAGAACATACACGGCAGGAACACGGCACTGAGCACCAATCCTACGGCGATGACTGGCCCACTCACTTCCTTCATGGCCCGCAGCGTGGCCTCACGCGGGGCGTAGCCAAGTTCGATCTGATGCTGCACGGCCTCGACCACCACAATCGCATCGTCCACCACGATGCCCACGGCCAAGACCACACCGAACAACGTGAGGTTGTTCAACCCGAACCCCACGAGCCACATGGCCGCGAACGTGCCCACGATGGCAACGGGCACGGTGGCCAAAGGAATGAGTGCGCTCCGCCAACTTTGCAGGAACACCAGCACCACGATGGCCACGAGGATGATGGAATCACGTAATGCTTTGAACACTTCACGTATTGAAGAACCGATGTACGGCGTGGTGTCGTATGCCACTTCGTACCGGATGCCTGGGGGGAAGTCCGCCGCGTTTTTCGCCATCAACCGCTTGAGTTCCTCAGCGGCGTACAGGGCATTCGCATCGGGTTGCAAGAATACCGCAAGGCCAACAGTCGGGTTGTTGTCAAACATGTTGGTGATGTCGGACGAGCGCGCACCAAGCTCGACAGTGGCCACATCTCGAAGGTGGATGAGTTGGCCTTCACCACCGTTTTTAATGATGATCTTGCCGAACTCTTCGGGTGTTTCCAGTCGGCCTTGCGATGTCACGGTGAGTTGCAGCGCAGATGAATCCACTTGGCCGGCATCGCTACCCAAGTGCCCCAGGGCTACCTCGCTGTTCTGCTTGCGGATAGCGGTTATTACATCCAGTACCGTGACGTCCTTACCTTCCAACTTGGACGGGTCGACATACACTCGCATGCTGTAGTCGCGCTGTCCGAAGATCAGCACTTCGCTGATGCCCGGTACACGAACCAGCTCTTCACGTACATGCAGAGCGGCATAGTTGCTGAGATAGAGTTGATCGTAACTGCGATCCGGCGAATTGATGCTGATGGTGAGCAAGATTTCCGGACTGCGCTTGCGGGCCACCACGCCCACGGCCCGTACCACTTCGGGGAGCTCGGGCAGTGCGAGGTTCACGCGGTTCTGCACCATCACCTGGGCGAGATCCAAATTGGTGCCCGTTTCAAAAGTGACGGTGAGGGTATAGCTGCCATCGTTGGTGGATTGCGAGTTCATGTACAACATGCGCTCGACACCATTCACCCGCTGTTCGATAGGTGCGGCAATCGTCTGCGCTACAATCTCAGCGCTTGCGCCTGGGTAGTTGCAATCCACCTGGATCGTCGGTGGAGTGACCGGCGGAAACTGCGAGATGGGCAGTTGGCTAACCGTCAACCCACCTGCAAGGGTGATGAGGATTGACAGCACGATAGCGAAGATCGGGCGGTCGATGAAGAAGCGTGCCATGGGCAGTGATCGGGGGGATGGAGGAAGTGGGTCTGGTTTTTACACTTCAACCTTTGAGGGAGAGGTGGAAAACACGAGTCATTGGCTTCATTGCGTTGTTCCCCGCACCACCGCTTTGCTCCCATCTCGCACCTTTTGCAGCCCCTCCACGATCACGCGTTCACCAGGCTTCACTCCGCTTTCCCGTTCGCCAGTCTTCAATGCGCTGCTTGATTTGCGTTCTACGGCCTCGACAACTCGTTCGTTGCCGTCTTGCAAGCCAACCACGACTGTGCGCTTCTCCACTTCGTCCTTACTGTTCAGTACGAACACGTACTTGAGGCCTTGATCGGTGCCGATAGCTTCTTCGGGAACGAGTATGCTGGGTTTGCCTTCGCCGATGGGCAAGCGTACACGAAGGAATAACCCCGGAGTGAGCATTCCCTTGGGGTTATCAACATCGGCCCTCAAAGTGATGGTGCCGGTGCCCGTGTTGATTTGTGTGTCGATGAACTTCACCACCCCCGACACACTGAAACCATCTTCGTTGGGCAAACCGAATTGCACAGTCGTTTTGCCGGTGCTCGTGAGGTCGACTTTCCCTTCAGCGGAAAGAATCTTCAGCCGTTGACAGGTGCGGTCGTCCACGTCGAAGAACACCCAGATCGGTTGATCGACAATGATAGTAGCGAGGATCGTTTCATCGGCCTTCACCGAACTGCCTTCATCCACCATGTGCCGACCGATGCGTCCAGCTTTGGGGGCTTTGATCTTCGTGTAGTCGAGCAACCTCTGGGCTTGGGCAAGTTGCTTACGCGCTACTTCCGCAGCGGCCTTGGATTCCTCGAACGCCGCTTCCGCACGGTCACGTTCTTCACCACTCGCAGCAGCTAGATTCTCAACACGTCGAAAGTCGCGGTCGTACCGCTTGATAAGCACTTCCGCCTGTACCACCACGGCTTTGGCACGGTCCACATCCGTGGCATACGTGCCAGGGTCGATCTCGAAAAGGAGTTGGCCAGCCTTCACAACATCGCCATCTTTAAAATGAATCTTCTTCAGCTCGCCAGTAACGCGGGGTTTGAGTTCCGCGCTGTCGCTCGCCTTGGCCCGACCGGTAAAGTCTTGGTAGTCCACCACCAAGCGAGTACTCGGCGTACGGACTTCCACTACAGGCAGGGTGGGTGGCACAACGGGCGGCGCAGGCTTGCTGCAGCCGACAAAAAACACCAGACCCAGCAGCCCGACAGAACTCAATCGACTCATGTCGAATTCACCACTTCGTTCAAGGTTTGCCTACATCGATTGTATACCTTGCTAAAGAGAGAACCTTCCGCATGAACACGACGCTTCGTTTTGAAGAACATGGCACGGGTACCCCACTCGTACTTCTACATGCCTTTCCGCTGTGCCGGTCGATGTACGGCCCGCAGCTGGAGTTGTCGAAAACCTTCCGCGTGATCACACCAGATTTTCCTGGGTTTGGCGAATCACCTCAGCAGGTTGGCTGGACGGTAGCCACCGCTGCCGATGCTGTGGCCGACCTGCTGGATGAGTTGAAAATCACCGAGCCAGTTCTGCTGGGTGGTGTGTCGATGGGTGGGTACGTTGCACTGGCTTTTGCCAGTCGCCACGCGAATCGCTTGAAGGGTTTGATCCTCGCGGACACCCGCAGCGAGCCAGACTCCGCCGAGGCAAAGGCGAACCGAGATAAGGGCGTTGCCACGGTGAAAGAAGCAGGCGTACCGGCTTTCTTCGCGGGGATGCTGCCAAAGCTGGTGGCCCCGGCGAACGAGCGGCTCTATGTGGAACTTCGCCAGTTGGCAGCACTGCAATCATCCGAAGGAGTGGCTAACGGTTTGATCGCCCTGCGGGATCGCCCGGATGCCACACCGAGTTTGAAGTCGATCAACGTGCCGACACTGGTGATCGTAGGTGAGCATGACGCGCTGACCCCGCCGAGTGCCAGCGAAGCGATGATGAAAGAACTACCACACGGAAGCTTGGTGGTCATCCCCGGAGCCGGTCACCTGAGTAACATCGAAGCACCGGCGGAGTTCAACGCAGCAATTGCGAATTGGGCTACCGTTACTTCACTCCACTATCCGGCACGGCCTTGATGAGTTGAGTCAGCACCTGATCACTGGTGATCCCCTCGGCCTGTGCCTCGAAGTTTAACAGCACGCGGTGTCGCATGGCCGGGTAGTACACGGCGCGGATGTCTTCAAAGCTCACGTTGAATCGGCCTTCGAGAAGTGCGCGAACCTTGCCTGCAAGAATCAACGACTGTGCCCCGCGTGGGCTTGCCCCAGCTCGGAAGTACCGGTTGGTTTCAGGTAGGCTGTACTCGGTGTTCGGGTGAGTGGCCAGCAACAATCGGATGGCGTAATCTTGCACCGGGTTGGCCACCAGCACTTCACGCACTAACCGCATACCCACTTGGATCTCGCTGGAGTCCATCACCTTGTTGACGGTCGGGTTCAGGTTCCGTGTGGTGCGATCAATAATCAGATTCAACTCGGCCCGCGTGGTGAACGGCACCAGCAACTTGAACAAGAAGCGGTCGAGTTGAGCTTCCGGCAGCGGGTAAGTTCCTTCTTGCTCAATCGGGTTCTGCGTGGCCAGCACGAAGAACGGCTTGGGCAGAACGTGCGTGGTACCACCAACCGAGACAGTACCTTCCTGCATGGCCTCCAGCATCGCGGATTGCGTCTTGGGGATGGCCCGGTTGATTTCGTCGGCCAGCACGATCTGGCTGAACAGCGGCCCGGCCTGGAACTTTCGCTCCCGCTTGCCATCCACACTTTCGAGGATGATGTCGGTACCCACGATGTCCGAGGGCATCAAGTCGGGCGTGAACTGAATGCGCGTGAACTTCAGATCCAGCACCTGGGCCAGCGTGCGGATGAGCAACGTCTTGCCGAGGCCTGGCACACCTTCGAGCAGCACGTTGCCGCCCACGAACATGCCAGTGAGCACGCCCCGGACAATCTCCGGCTGACCGACGATCACCTTGCCGATCTCGGATTCGAGAGCGCTGAAGCGGGTGCGAAATTGGGCCGCGCGTTCGGCCATCGGGGCTGTGTCGTTCATGCTGGGATTCTAGGAATTGGCATCAGGAGTAGCAGTTGAACATCCAACGAGTGCCAAACTTGTCGATCAGATAGCCGAAGTAACCACCCCAGAAGGTGTCCATGAGTGGCATGTGAATGGTGCCACCAGCACCGAGCGCAGCGAAGAGACGATCGGTATCGGCGCGGGTGTCTGGATGAAGTGTGAGGCTCACGTTGTTACCGGGTGTGAAGGTTTCACCGAACCCTTCCACAACATCGGAACCCATGATGATGTGCCCGCCGAGAATAGGTAGCTGCACGTTCATGATCAGCTTGGCGTCGTCGTCGCTCATGGTCGGCTGGCCCGGCCCTGTCGGCATGCCGCCGTAGTAGTTGATCTGCGAGCTGTACTCGGTGCCAAACACGCCTTTGTAGAACTCGAACGCCTCGGCACAGGTTCGCGGAAAATTGAGGTACGTGCTCACAGAAGGCATGATCCGGACTCCACTAGGAAGAGGGTGCGGACAATGTATGCGGTAAGAGGTCGTGATGGTGAAGCGTTAACTTTTCAGGAATCAGTTTGGTCGTCATCCGACCACACGGCCGACTCGATGCGGATGCCCAGCGAACGTATCTTGGTGCGCAGACTTCCACGAGTGATGCCCAGGAGTTTGGCCGTCTGCAGTTGATTGCCACCGGTTTGTTTCAACAGAAGCAGGATCAATTCTTGCTCCATCCGCGCTAGGCACTCGGCATAGATACTCGTGCTGCCGGTGCTGAGTCGTTGCTCTACGAATGTTGTGAGATCGCCCGTTGCCAAAGTTGTGGGTGTGCCAGTGTCCTGGCCGCGTGCTTCGGGTAAAAAGTCGCTCATCAACACAGTGCCGTTCATCCGCAGCAGCGCTTGCTTGACCACGCTTTGCAGTTCACGCACGTTACCCGGCCAACGATATTCACGGAACCAATCCCAGACTTCCGGGGCAACGTCGGTCACAGTTTTGTTGAGTTCCCGAGAGTACCGCTCCAGATATTGTTCACCAAGCAGCACAACATCCTCGCCGCGTTCGCGCAGTGGCGGAAGCGTAATGGTGAAGACATTGAGCCTGAAGTAAAGATCGTTGCGGAAGCGACCATCTGCGATCTTTTTTTCCAGATCCGCGTTCGTCGCCGCGATGATCCGCACGTTCGTGTGCACGGTTTCCGTGCCACCCACTCGTTCGAAACGCTGTTCCTGCAACACACGCAGCAGTTTTGCCTGCGTGAGTGCGGACATCTCCCCCACTTCGTCGAGGAACAGCGTACCACCGTTGACTTGCTCGAACTTGCCGATGCGTTTGCGTTCCGCACCAGTGAACGCCCCGCGTTCATGGCCGAACAGCTCGCTCTCCAGCAGTTGCTCCGGGATCGCCGCACAGTTGACGGCCAAAAACGGCTGTTTGGCCCGCGTGCCATGTTGATAGATTGCACGGGCCACCAACTCTTTTCCGGTGCCGCTTTCTCCACGAACAAGCACAAGGACATCTTGCCCGGCAACGCGGCCAATCGCTTTGTAAACCTCTTGCATGGCCGGGCACTTGCCAACCAGCAGATCGCCTTCCGTAGTACTCGGCCGTGAAGTCAAAGCAAACTGCGTCGGTGTCCGCATCAACTGGCTTGTGCGGACCGCACGGTCAATCGTTTGCCGAAGTTCTGGTAGTTCGAGTGGCTTGAGCAGATACTCGAAGGCCCCTTCCATGATGGCAGCAATCGCAAGATCCGTCGTCCCGTGTCCTGTCATCAGGATCACCGGCACCAGTGCATCCACTGCTTTCAAGCGACGGAAAGTTTCCAGCCCTGTGGCATCCGGCAAATGAACATCCAGCACCACCACATCGGGCTTGGCGTTCTCAAATTCTTTGAGTGCTTCAGCCGCGGAGCCAGCAAAACGCAACGTGAATGAGCCGCGTAATGCTTTGCCGAAGGCGTGACGAATCGCTGGCTCGTCATCGATGATCAAGATGTCGGGCATGATCATGATCCCGTAGCTCGTTTAGGCAATCGTAGCGTGAAACACGCGCCGTGTGGCTGCAAGTTCTCTCCAGTCAGTTCACCGTCATGATCGATCGCAATCCGCTGGGCGATCACGAGACCCAGACCTAAGCCGGTGTCTTTCCCACTCGCGAATGGCGTGAACAAGCGTGGCAGAATATCGGCGGCAATACCGGGGCCGGTGTCGGAAACTGCAACTTCGATCCATTCCCTCGGCTGTCGCACCATGATGGTCAGTGTGCCGCCATTGTGCATGGCATCAAGGGCGTTCAGCCCCAGATTGAGCATCACTTGGTTGATGGCACCTCCGTCACCGAACACCTCAATACCGGCACTCCCCTGGATGTCCACCGTTACAGATTGCCTCTCGGCACGGGGGCGAAGCAGGTCGCACACTCGACGCAACAGTGGATCGATCATCAAGTGCCGCAGCTCGACTTTCTGCGGGCGAGCATAATCGAGGAACGTCTGAAGCGATCCTTCCATCCGCCGAACTTCGGATTCGATGATCTGTAAATCTTCATTCGTCAGCGGAGTCTCGTCGCTTTGGCCAGATTGCACCAGCATCTTGATTGAAGTGAGTGGATTGCGAATTTCATGCGCCACACCAGCGGCGAGTTGGCCGAGTGCTGCGAGTTGCTCAGCCCGCCGCACTTCGCGTTCGCGCTGATGAAGCCGTTCAATCACTTCGCCCACACGTTCACTCAGTTCGTCTATCTCAGCGTGAACCGAACCGAAATCACCACGTTCGGCCATCACGACTTCGGCCGTTTCGGAACCGAGGCGGCCAGCCGCATCGCGAATCCTCAGTTGCACACTCTTGAGCGATTGACGCACGGCCCGCGCCAAACCGTACCCAAGCACCACACCCGCCACGGCCCCCAGCAAACCGATGCTCAGTATTCCCCACCCGAGTGTGCGCAGTTCTTGATCATGTCGGCGAGTGTTTTCGTCAATCCGTTGTGTGTTGTACTGCTTGAAGTCGCGGCATGGTTTCAACACATCGGCTTCGAGTTGATCAGCCGCATCTTCGATGAAGTGGCGAGCCTCACGTCCGCCAACGATGAGTTTTTTTCCCCACTTCGTCATGTAACGATCAAACCCGATCTCCAGTTGATCGGCGAGTGCTTTCTCCGCGAGTTGATCAGCAGATCGTCGCAATTCATCGAGCAACTCTCTTGCGCGATGATGCAGCGGCTCCAGAGAAAGATCCAATGGTGCTGCATCGAGCCTTTCCGTACGGTTGCGTAGCAGCAGCAGCAAATCGATCAAGCACTCATCCAGCTCGATGGACACACGTCGACTGGTCAGGTTCTCGCGATACAACTCGGCAATATCCGACTGCTGCCAAAGAAGCGACCAACCCGCGAGACCGCCCAAAATCAACAGACACGCTGATGCTGCGACGACCGGGAACAGAACCCTTGTGGAGAATCGTTTCAACTCGTTCTCCTATGGATGCCAACTGTCTAGCTTAATCGTTGTTGAACCACATCCAGCCACTAACGGAATCGATTTGCTGCGAATAAAGGTTCGTTATTAGCCGTGGCATCGTCCTTGCGGTTGGCAAGCAACTTACTCGCCAACGAGAAGGGCGTCGCGTGTCTTCGACGACAAGCTCAATTCTCGATCAACTTCGCCATGTGATTGATCACGCTGGGCTTATGCTTTCAGCACAAGGCCCCTTCGGTGTATTCATCCACCATAATACGTTGCACACCTTCGAGCAATTGCCAACGAAGATGCCGTTGTGCAAGCCGGAAAGGTCTACGGGTGCTAGCCGTACTTCTCTGAAGATCACAGCGTTAGCAAGCACCCCGTAACAAGCTGGTTGGAGTGCGTTGGCTTCCTTGGCACGATGCGTTTTATCGTGACCGCGGCGATGAACGGCACGGCCATTCCGCGCGTGTACTGGAAGTTGTATTGCGGTCGCAAGCTTGTGAGTCAGGCAGCCGTGCCGATCACCCCATCAGAACGTTGGGCCGTTGCGGTGTTGAATTTCGTCGTTGTCTTGGGTGGGTTGATCCCTCACCCTGTACTCAACTCACGATGAAAAGCGTCAGCGATTCTGCTGGTGAACCAGCCAACGCTATCACATCCGTCGTCTTCAACTCAAACCTTCTACCAGCGTAACTCCAAGCCGAACTGAACACCTTGTGCCCAGTAGTCGCTCTGGCGGAACGTCGGTTGTGGGCGGTTACTCATCCTGCTGGGTGTGACACCTGGTGGTGGATTGGGGATATTTGTGAGATCGATGACTCGGTCGATCTGATCACCTGGACGCACCACATTGCTCCAGTAGAGGAAGTTGTATCCGGCATAGACGCGGAGATTCGGCGTAACGAACACACCGAGGTTGAACGTCACTTCCGGCACCACGCTGAACGTATTGCGGGAAAACTCGCCGATATTCGGCCCGGCGGCCAACAGCCCACCAACGAAGTTTTGTGTATCCTCACCGGGGCGAGTCCGTTGTTGGAATCCACTGATGTTCACGATTTGATTGGTCACGCCCATCGACAAACCAAAGCGGGTGTCCAGATCGAAGATGCCGAAGCGGCGTTGATTCCACCAGCCAAACTGCGGGCCATGGAAGCGGTTGCGAGTCTGGAAGGTATCGTTCACCACCACTTGCGTACCAACGGGGTCGGGAGCTTGGCTACCTGTGGCCGTAATGAATTCGGTGATGCTAAGCGTTTCGGTGAGGTTCAAGTGCCGGTAGCCCGCGAACCAACCATGCCCGCCCGTGCAATCTCGGCAGATGGCCTTCCGCAAGTTGATGTCAATACCCCACAGGAAGCTATCTTGCCAAACTTCAAGCCGACCGGAACTCAAGCCGGGTCGAGCTACTACTTCACCGAACTCAGAGTTGATGTTCGGTGCGAAGAACGGCCGGGTGATGACCGGGAACTGGCTGGAATCAAACGATCGAGACTCTCTGCCGGGCCCGAGGAAAAAGAAGCCACCATCGAGACCAAGCAGACCACACTCGTCGATATATCCACCAGCCCGCACACGGAAGCCTTGCAGGAAGCTCGGGCCGAAATCGCCTAGCCCAAGGAGGTTCCGGGTTTGTGGATCACCCAGAAAGCCACTGCCCGAGTTGCTCGTACTGGTCGTGGCTAACACCGGAATACGAGCACGGTTCTGCCACCACAGCAGCAGTTCGCCTTCAACGAAGAAGAGATCTTGCGTGCCACCCACGTCGCCCGTTGCACCGGCACCACCGTTGGGGCCGATCATGTCTTGACCAAGGATGTCGCGGAAGTGATAGTCGCGCGACAAGTTCAAACTTGGTGAGCCAAACACGCGGTTGCGAATTGGTGCCACGGGTTGGCCTGTGAGTACTCCGGGCTTGTCGTTCGCCAGGCTCGGATCAACGAGGTGTACTGTGTAGTCCGACGAGGAAGCACCAGGCGTAGTCGAAGGAATTTGGACCTTCGGTAACGGCAATTGCTCGCTTGGCTTCGCACTTGGTATCGGCGGCAGCGGTGCCGGTTCTTTTGTGGGTGGAGTTGGCGGTGCCGCAGGTTTGTCCACTTTCGGGATTGGTACTTCCGGTAGTTGCAACGTCGTGTTGATCGGTGATGTGGTTTCAACCGCCGCTGTTGGCGTTGGCACTTCTTTGAACGGCGATTCCGCAGGCATCGAGGGTGCTGTCACCGGGCGAAACGGGTTCGATTCTTCTTTGGGCAACGTGCTCACTGGCTTGGGTGTCGGAGCTTGAGCAGGTGGCGCATCCGGGTTGTAGCGTCGGGCTGGCAGCCAACCGGGGTTGTCGTTCGCAGGCATCGGCATGGATGCAGGTATCGGCACAATCAAGTCGGGCAATTTGGGCTTGGGTTCGACCAGTGGCTTGGTCTGCACAACCGAAGGTGGCGGTGCGCTGGGCACGGGCGTACCCCCGCCCGATGGCCCCCACGTAGTTTCTTGGGCGCGGGCAGCGTTCATCAAACTTACGGCCGCCAACAGAACCGTTGCTGCAATCCGCTTCATGCACCCATCCTCCCGGCGCGATAGACCGTCGTCCGTTCTCATCGGCGTTTCGATGACACCGACCGCACAAAAAGCACAGTCGATACAGATTCAGATGGATTTTCCTAATCGACGCTGTTCGACTTCAGTTGCCTAAATGACCCGGATTCACAAATCCTAAAACTGCTTCAAGAAACGTTGGTCGTTCTGCCAGAACAGGCGGATGTCATCAATGGCGTGCTTCAGCATCAGCATCCGCTGCGGGCCCATGCCGAAGGCGAAGCCAGTGACCTTGTCCGGGTCGTACCCGCCGTTCTTCAATACCGTCGGATGTACCATCCCCGCACCGAGGATTTCCAACCAACCGGTGCCCTTCGTGAGGCGGTCGCAGTTGGGGTCTTCCTTCGGCCAGTCGATGTCCACCTCGATGCTTGGTTCCGTGAACGGGAAGTAACTGCTGCGGATACGGATCTGCCGCTCCGGCCCGAACATCCGCCGGGCAAATGCGGTGATGACGCCCTTGAGGTCGGCCATCGTCACCCCTTCGCCGATGCACAATCCCTCGACCTGATAGAACTGAATTTCGCTGCGGGTGCTGATGGCTTCGTTGCGGTAGCACAGGCCGGGCAGGATCACGCGCACCGGGCCGGGCGCCATCTCACGCATCACGTGGATCTGCCCCGGGCTGGTGTGCGTACGAAGCACGTGCCCTGGCATATTGGTGAAGAACGTATCCCACATGTCGCGGGCCGGGTGGTGCGGCGGCATGTTGAGCAACTCGAAGTTCAACTCGTCGGACTCGATCTCCCTCGTTCGGTACACCTGGAAGCCGAGTTCACCGAAGATGCCGTAGATCTCGCGCAGGATTTGTGTGGCGGGGTGCAGGGTGCCACGAAGCGTGGGCCGACCGGGTAACGTCATGTCCAGCGGGTTGGTAGTCAGGCTGAGTTGTAGGGACGCTTCTTTGGCTTGCTCGAAGGCCACGGCGTAGGCACTCTCGAGCGTCACCTTCACGCGGTTAGCTTCCTGCCCGTAGCTGGCGCGTTCTTCCTTGGCCACTTTGCCGATGGCCGCGAGGGCCTGCTTCATCAGCCCGCTGTCGCCGAAGTATTTCGAGTTCCAAGCGCGCAGTTCTGTCTCTTGCACCAGTGGTGCAAGCTCGGCGAGGCCAGTCGATTCCAGTGTTTTCAGGGCATCCGGGGCGGTCGCATCGGCCATTGCTAGGTTCTCATTCGGTAACTGTTGTTCTACGGAGACATCAGCGGCGGGCCGAGGGGTTCACAATCCTAAAGTCCTGTGGGCAGGCTTGATGCAAAACCGCGCTACTCTGCCCGCATTTCAGTGTAAACTAACTTACCGCCGATCTTCTCTCTCATCCGTTGGAGTGGACATGTTTCGTTGGACTCGCAAGCTGCTGGCCGTGGTGCCGGTGGCCGGACTTTGTTTGACACTAACTCTCGCCGTGCCCCCCGATGCCAAAAACGACGGCACCAAGCCAAATCCGGACGCCGACAAGGCCCGCTCCGCCATCAGCGTGCCTGCTGGCATGAAGGCCGAGTTGTGGGCTGCCGAGCCGCTGATGATGAACCCGGTGTCGTTCACGTTCGACGAAAAGGGCCGGGCGTATGTTTGCGAAACCACCCGCTTTGATAAAGGCGTGCCCGATACCCGTGGGCATATGTACTGGCTGGATGAGGACATCGGCGCGCGGACAATCGACGACCGCTTGAAGATGTATGAGAAGCACAAATACGGCGCGAAGGACAACAACTACGAAGGCTACGACGACCAGATCCGCCTCGTGTGGGACAGCACCGGCAGCGGCAAGGCCGACAAAAGCACGGTGTTCAGCAAGGGGTACAACAAGCTGAAGGACGGCCTGATGGCCGGGGTGCTGGCCCGCCAGGGGTACGTCTACGCCACCTGTATTCCCGATCTGTACAGGTTGCAGGACAAGGACGGCGACGGCGTTGCCGAGGTGAAGGAAAGCCTCGCCACGGGCTTCGGCCTGCGGGCGCAGTTCCTTGGGCACGACATGCACGGCCTAACCATGGGGCCGGACGGCAAGCTGTACTTCAGCATCGGCGACCGTGGCACCAACGTCACCACTTCAGACAAGAAGCATATCTTCCTGCCGGACGAAGGCTGCGTGTTCCGCTGCGATTGGGACGGCAAGAATCTGGAGATCGTCCACCGTGGGTTACGCAACCCGCAGGAACTGGCCTTCGACGATTACGGCAACCTGTTCACCTATGACAACAACTGCGACAGTGGCGACCGCGCCCGCTGGGTTCAAATCGTGGAAGGTGGCGACAGTGGCTGGCGCTGCGGCTACCAATACGGCACACTCATGAACACCCCGGCTGTGCCGCAGGCTAACCGCGGAGCGTGGAACACCGAGAAACTCTGGCACACGGAACACCCGGACAGCGTGGCGTATGTGGTGCCTCCGCTGGCCCACTTCGGCAACGGCCCCGCCGGCATGACCCACTACCCCGGCATCGGGCTGAACGACAAATACAAGAACACCTTCTTCGCCTGCGACTTCACATCGTCGCCCGGTAGCAGCGTGATCCACGCGGTGAAGTTGACGCCGAAGGGTGCGAGCTTCGAGGTGAAGCACGAGCCGTTCCTCAAGAACATGGTGCCGACGGACTGCGAGTTCGGGCCAGACGGTGCGTTCTACTTCAGCGACTGGACGGGCGGCTGGGATCCACCAATGAAGGGTCGCATCTTCAAGGTGACGGATACGGAAGCGATGAAGAACCCAGCGGTGGCCGAAGCACAGAAGCTCATCGCCGAGGGATTCAAGAAGAAGACGGTGGAAGAACTGGCCAAGTTGCTCGGCCACCCGCACCAGAAGGTGCGACTGGAGGCGCAGTATGAACTCGTGTCTCGTAGTCCTAAAGAGTCACAGGCAGCATTCGAGAAGGTTGCGAGGGGATCGAAGAACCTCTTAGCTCGATGCCATGCAATCTGGGGTTTGTCGCAAGTACCAAATTTGGAAAACGCATTGAAGTTGTGCCAACTCCTTCATGACTCCGATTCGGAAGTTCGATACCAAGTCCTCAAGACCGTGGCGCGCATGCCGAGTCTCACGTCACTTCGCTCTTGGATCGAACCACATCTGCAATCAGCCGAACCACGTATTCGAGCCGCCGCATGTCTAGCCTATGGCCGCATTCAGCCACAGGAATTGGAAGTGACGCCGACTTCAACGCTTGTGTATGCCCCCATCTTTGATGTGCTGAAAGCGAACGCTGACAAGGATGTCTACCTCCGACAAGCGGCGGTGCAGGGTCTTGTGACCATGACGAAGAGTCCTGGAGACCTGTACACGGCGTGGTCGGGCATGAAGAAGGAGTACGACACTCCTGCGGTGCGTATGGGAGTTGTGCTGGCCCTGCGGCGGATGGAATGCCGGATGCTAGACAAGTTCCTGACTGACAGCGAGCCGAAGATCGTGGCCGAGGCCGCACGAGCCATCCACGACCAGAACCTGATGCAACCGATGGAAGGCTTGGCCAAGGTGGCCTGCACGTCCACGACGGATGACTCCATCACCTTCCGCATGTTGAGTGCGAACTTCAAACTGGGTGAAGTGGAACACGCCGAGCGTCTGGCCAAGTTCGCTGCCGACACGTCGGCGAAGGACTACCTCCGTGCTACGGCGCTGAAGCTACTGGCCGATTGGGCCAAGCCGAGCAAGCGGGATCACATCACCGGGTGCAAGCAGGAACTCGCCAACCGCGATGCGATTGTGGCTGTGAATGCCCTCAAGCCGGTACTCGCCAAGATCTTCGTGGGTAGCAACGTGGTACGATCCGAAGCTGCAACTACCGCGAAGCGACTGGGCCTGAGCGACGCTGGCCCGCTGCTGTTGAGCACCGTGACCGACAGCAAACAACCTGTGAACCTGCGAGTCGATGCCCTGTATGCTCTCGAAGAACTCAAGGCCAAGGAACTGGATGCAGCCCTGGCAACCAGCGCCAACGACAAGGCCGACAAACTGCGTGGAGCGGTGAACGTCGTCAACGCCAAAAAGGACCCGAAGCAGGCCGCGAAGAATTTGCCAGCATTGCTGATGGACACCAAGACCAGCGTGATCGAGCGACAGATGGCCTTCGAGGCCCTGGGCAAATTACCCGAGAGCAAAGAAGTGGACTCGGCACTGGCCGAGTGGTTGACCTTGTACAAAGCCGGGAAAGTGTCAGCCGAGCTGAAGCTCGATGTGATTGATGCCGCCAAGGCCCGCGCCGAGAAGGACAAACTCAAACTCTACGCCCCGCTGCGGGAACTGCTCAAGGACATCGACACCACGGCACGAGCCGGGGAAGCCAAGGACCCGCTCAGCCGCCACCGCGAAACCCTGCAAGGTGGTGATGCCGAGAAGGGTAAGGAACTGGTGGTGAACAACGCTGCCGTGTACTGTCTGCGTTGCCACAAGCTCGATGGGCAAGGTGGCGAAGTCGGCCCACCGCTCAACGGTGCAGCGTTCGAGAAGAACGCGGAGTACCTGCTGGAGTCGATCGTGTATCCGAGTAAGCAGATCGCCAAAGGGTACGAGAGTATTCAGTTGGCCCTACTCGACGGTAGCACCGTGACTGGGGTACTCAAGAGCCGCACCAAGGACGAGATCGTGATCGCCACGGCGGAAGCGAAGATCGTGAAGGTGAAAACAGCCGACGTGGATGCCGAGAAGCCGGACAAGAGCGCGATGCCGGAAGACCTGTTCAAGAAACTCAGCAAGAAGGAACTCCGAGACATCTTGGCGTTCCTGAACACGCTGAAAACGCCGGTGAAGTAACGCCGAGACTTCAATCTCGCCCAGTCGATGACTTGGCGAGATTGATTGACTACTTCGGTGGATTCAGCACGGCTTTTCGCACGACGTTGAGATCGTCGCGGATGTCCTGCAGGCTCTTGTCGCTCCGGCGTTTGAGTTCTTCTTCAAGGATTGCAATGGCTTCGTCCATCTGCTTCGTGCCAGCTTTGGCATTGTCCTTGAATGCGATCACGCCCTGCCAGAAGACGCACTTCGCAAGTGTCTGCCGGTGGATTGTTGTTAATGGGAACTCCTTCAATAGCTCGCGCAGGATCGGTTCCGCTTCGGCGTAGATCGCTTTCGCTTCCGCCGACCAACCCTGTTCGAATGCCATATCCGCTCGGTTCGTCTTCGATATCGCCAGACCACTCCGGCAGAATGGCGATGTCTTCGGATCGACGGTTGGGCACCCCGCTGCCAGCACCTGCTCGGATTCCTTGAAGATCTTGTCCGCA
The DNA here is from genome assembly GCA_038230995.1 of Gemmatales bacterium. Taxonomy (GTDB): domain Bacteria; phylum Planctomycetota; class Planctomycetia; order Gemmatales; family Gemmataceae; genus JALHQU01. The sequence goes on along the minus strand of JBBRME010000002.1, from coordinate 19,790 downwards.
TCCACGAACTGCTCGTCGTTCTTCAGGACGATCGCCAACTGGCCGAGACTGGACGAGAGAAAGGTGAAGCGGCTGTTTGGGTCGTCGATCCGTTGTGCATCGGCTACGGCGTCCCGCAACGCGGCGATCCGCGCCGGAGTGTCTTGCTTTGCCAGGGCATCGAACCCACGGAACCAGTGCCGGTAGACACGGAAGACGGGCATCTCGCGGTGAGCCGGAAACTGCTTGATAAAGTCATCAGCCAGGCGGATGAACTCCGTGCGGCCACTGGCAGCAGCAGTCAGGTTGCCCATGGAGTTCGCTGCAGAGGCGGAATCGAAGGCATTGCGGCACTCGATCGCCCGTAGCTCGACAGCGTCCGGTGTCTTTTTCAGTTCCTTGGCGAGATAATCCTTCATTGCTTCGCGCGTGCGTGCGGCTTCATCGAACCTGCCGTAGGACGATTCATACGTGGATTGCTGCCACAGCGCCCGGCGATAGCGGTCACTTGCACCGGAGTCATCGGGCCGCAGTGCCCAGAGTTTCATGTTCAGGTTCGATTGCTTCGCAATCAACTCGAGCAGCAAGGCTTCGCCATTGGGCATGCCGTTGAGTTTGAGTGTGGTATCGCGGACGATCTCGTCTAGCGTGCTGGTGGCCAGTGCGTAGGATTGATCGGCTTCGTTCTTAGCCTTTTCCAGTTCAATGTTGTTTGCAGCGAGTTTTTCGTTAGCTGTCTTCAACTGGGCCGTGATCACCACCTGGGCGATGGTGAATCCAACGAGGGCCAGCAACAGAATCGCCGACACCGCAACGAGGGCCGCCCCCGCCTTGTGCCGACATGCCCACTTGGAAGCCCGCTCGATAAAGCCAACAGTCCGAGCCAGAATCGGCTCACCCACTTGCCAGCGGTGCAGGTCGTCAGCTAGCTCTTTAGCACTGGCGTACCGCTTGCGGGCCGTCTTCTCCAAGCACTTCAGGCAGATGGTGTCGAGGTCCCGCGGGAGCTTGGGCAGAAGTGTACGCGGGGGCACAGCCTCCGTTGAAAGAACCAGAAACAGTGTCTGCAGTGCATCCGGTGCTTGAAACGGCGGCCGACCCGTGAGGGCTTCGTAGAGCATGGCCCCCAGCGAATAGACATCCGCAGCTGGAGTCAGGTTGGCCATGATGCCGCTGGCCTGCTCCGGCGGCATATAGGCAGGCGTCCCCAGGATTTCGCCCGTTTGCGTGAGGGCCGGTTCACTAGCTGCAGTGGAATTGGCGGAAGCAGCCAGTTCCTTGGCTAGGCCGAAGTCCGCTACTTTGGGTGTGCCATCTGCGGTGAGCAGGATGTTCCCCGGTTTCAAGTCTCGGTGCAGCACACCATGCTCATGGCTATGTTGGATCGCCCGGGCCACGCATTCCAGGGTATTTGCCGCGGCGAGTGGGTCTTGCGGCTTGCCGCCCCAGCGCTGGGCCAGAGTGCCTCCATCGGCGTACTCCAGCGAGTAAAACGGCCGACCGGATGATGTGCCCGTCTCAAACAACTGAGCAATGTTGGGGTGCTGAAGCTTGGCCACGGCACGGGCTTCTTCACGAAACCGGGCCAGCAATCGTTCGTCCCCTTCGTGAGTCATCACCTTGATGGCAACGGTACGACCCAACGCAAGATGCTTCGCGCGATAGACCTGCCCCATACCACCGCGGCCCACCAAGTCGATCACTTGGTATCCATCAAAGGTGGGCAGCATGGCGCTAGTTGAATGGATTTTCGGATCAGGGCTCATGTTCAAGAGCTTAACCGCTAGGCAGGCGTTATCCAACAGTGTCGTTCCGTGTTCACTGCGACAATCGAGTTGACAAGGCGATTTACCCGGCGCGATTGTTCGCCGTTTGACCATTCGGCTGCTTAAACTCTCAAGAATGACATTTCGATATGTACTTCGCATTGTTTTGTGGGCGTTGATGGGTAATAGCTTCTAGGCACCGGCACAAATTGAGTGTATATTGCTGCTCCCACCGGCGACTTGCCAAGACGATTTCATCGCGTCAACATACAAGTCGCCAACTTGCACCCGGCTCGATTGAGCGAAGGATTTGTTCATGATCTCCGTCATGGGAACTGCGAATTCCAGATCCGGTCATCTATCAAGACGCGAGCTTCTGAAGATCGGTGCGTTGGGCCTCGGTGGATTTTCCCTGCCAGGGTTGTTGCGGGCGGAGAAGGAATCGGGCGTCACGGGATCGCACAAAGCTGTCATCATGATCTACCTGGTTGGCGCACCGCCGCACCAGGACATGTACGACCTGAAGCCCGACGCCCCGGCGGAGATTCGCGGCGAGTTCAAGCCGATCAACACCACGGTGCCCGGCATCCAGATTTGTGAGCACCTGCCGAAGCTCGCATCGATCATGGACAAGCTCATTCCACTGCGTTCCGTCTATGGTTCCCCCAGTGGCGACCACGACTCGTTCATCTGCTACACCGGCCGCACGGTGCAGAAGCAGCCACCGGGTGGATGGCCTTCCCTTGGCTCCACCATCTCGAAGGTGCTCGGCACAACCGACAAATCGGTTCCGGCGTTCTTCGGCCTCGCCCCCGACGCAGGCCACGCGCCCTATGGTTCCCCCGGTCATCCCGGCTATCTCGGCATCTCGCATGCGGCCTTTCGACCGTCCGGCCCGATCAGCAGGAACATGACGGCGAACCCAAGCAACACGATCCACCTCGGGGATCGCATGAACCTGCTGAAGGAGTTCGACGGACTTCGTGGCGAGAAAGACACCAAAGGTTCCGCAGGCGGGATGAGTGAACTGCGTCGGCAGTCGCTCGACATCCTGACGTCCAGCAAGATCATTGATGCACTCGACCTGTCGAAGGAGCCACCCGCCGTGCGTGATCGCTACGGCAAAGGCGACACCAAGAACTACGGCGACGGTGCACCACGGAACCTGGAACACTTCCTGATGGCTCGTCGTTTGGTCGAGGCTGGTGCGCGGGTGGTGACGTTGAACTTCGGCCGGTGGGACTTCCACAGCAACAACTTCAGCGAGTGCAAAGACACTCACCTTCCGTGGTTCGATCAGGGCATGCACGCTCTCATCACCGACTTGCACGAACGCGGACTGGACAAGGACGTGGCCGTTGTCGCGTGGGGCGAATTCGGCCGCACCCCGCAGATCAACAAGGAAGGTGGCCGAGACCACTGGCCGGAAGTCGGCGGCGGACTGATCGCTGGGGGTGGGTTCCGTACGGGCCAAGTGATTGGTGCCACCGACCGCAATGGCGGCACGATCAGCAAGCGGCCCGTTCACTTTGGTGAGGTACACGCCACGCTGTACAAACACTTCGGCATTGATCCGCACACCGTGACGCTGCCCGACTTCAGCGGTCGCCCCCACTACCTCGTGGACGAATGGAAGGCCCTGCCGGAGCTGGGTTGAGGATGAGTGTGTGCTCTGCAAACCAGCACAGAACCTCAAATCACCCAAGACAAGTTCTGCACCACCTGCAACAAGAGATTGGCTTTCGCAAAGATCATCGCGGAGAATGGACTTCACTGACACCACATGCACCCATCCATGCCATTCTCAAGATTCACCATTCGAATTGGCTTGGCAATCCTTGCCGTAGGAGTCGTGTGGTCGGCTTTCTCGTTCATTGGATTGATTCCCTATCACTTCGAGTTGCGAGCCACCAGAGACTTGGTGCAACAACTTCGTGATCGTCGGCCACCCCATGCGGACAAGGACGAATGGGAGATGGGCAGTGACTGGGTACAGACGGCGTATGGCAACGTCTGCTTTGCTCCAAGCTATGTTTCACACAAGGAACTCATACGGTTTCGCGCAGACCTGGAACAAAAGCTACAGGGGCCAATCGATCTGTCAATTTTCGACTGGGTTTGGGAACGTCTTGGACAAACCGGGCCGCACGGAAAGCGCTACTGCGAGAGATATATCGTCCTGTACCACGATGGCTTGGAAGCCGTGAGAGAACTACGGACGAAGTGAGCTGCATTGTCTTCTCTTGCGAGCCACGAACGCAGCGCAGCGGAGATGTTCGATTGTTCAACGCAATATTTGGCGAATGAGCTAGAAATGCACTGCCAAAACCCTCCAGCATTCGTTCGTCCAGCCGAGCGAAGCGTGTCCAGCGGGGGGTACACACATCCCGTGGACACGACGACCCCTGACAGAATGACGGTATGCAAAGTCACTTCACCTTCTTCAGCACCATCTTGGTTTCCTTGGCACCGGCGCCGTCGAGGGTCTTGGGGCGGATGCCGTCTTCGCTGAACACGAGGGTCACCTCGTCCTTGTCGATGCCCACCAGGCCCGGTTGGGCTTTGTCGTCCTTGCCCAGCTTCATCTCCAGCGTCATCGGTTTCTTGCTGGCGTCGATGTCGATGTAGCTGGTGCGGTTGTTGCCACCGACATTCATTGTCATCTCACCGGCCTTCAGGGTGACGGATTCAATGGTGACGATCATCTCGTTCGGGATGGCCTTGCCGCCTTTGGACATCGCCTTGAGCGTATAGGTGCCGTCGAGGGACTTGGTCGATTTGTCATCGGCAAAGCCAGGGGCGAGGCACACGAGAGCAACTGCACCGGCAGCGAGGAAACGAGTCATGGTGAAATCCTTTCAAGTGGTTACTTGGTCTTGTCGAACATCGCAAACACATCAGGCAGGGCTTCCCGCACAATCACGAGGTGTTCGAGCTTGGGGTATTCCTTGTACGTCAGCTTTGTAACTTTGGCGGCTTCCAGTGTGGTGTTCAAGGCTTTCGATGATCGCAGCGCAAAGTCCTTGTCCCCTACTCCGATGAACGTGGGCAGGTTCTCGAACGCCTTGGCGGTGTCCTTACGAACAGTGCCCGCGCCGCCCATCGCTGCGACGGCAGCGAAGGTAGTCGGGTACTTCTGCACCAGACCGATGCTCATGCCCGCACCCATACTGTGGCCCAGCAGGAACACGTGCTGCGTGTCGATCTCCGCGTAGCGTGCTTTCAGCACGGCAATCATATCGGCCATCGGCAGGTTGCCGCCGAAGCCCAGCCCCGCCCGTGGCGACAGCAGGAACCAGCCACGCTTCTCACAGAGCTTCACCACCTGGCCGTCGCCGTAACCCTCGAAGAACATGTTCTCCGAACCACCCGCCCCGTGCAGGGCGATGACCAGCGGAGTACCGGGCTTAGCTCCCTTGGGCACCCACCATCGACACGCGGTACTCGTTGCGGTGTCGCCTTCACCGGTGGGGATGTTGATCCACTGGTCACCCGTGCGGGCTGAAGTGAAGTAGGGCTTGCCGTCCTTTGCAGCTTGCATCAATTTCTCGGCCTCAGCCCAGTGCTTGCTCAGCGGCACGTCGGATTCCGGTACGGTGTCTGTAGCGAAGTCCTTGATCTGCCCGGCCCGCAACTTGAGCGATGCGGTTTCGAGTGTGGGCTTCAGTTTCAGTTGCTTGAGTTCGGCCAGCCACGCCTCGGCTTGTTTGGTGGCATCCTTGGCCAACGTGATGGTCATGGTGCGGTCCACCAGCACCGCCTTGCCGTCGAGCACCTGATACTTCAGTTGAACGTCCTGCGGCAGGGTTGCAGCTTGGGGCACCGGCACTTCCAACTTATGCGGGTACTTCGCGGGTGTGGCCGTCACCGCTTCGCCGTCGCCGAGTTGCAGCTTCACGGTGTACGTTTTGCTTGGTTTGAAGCCGACGTCGTAGAACGGCTTCACCGTTACAGTCAGGCTGCCACCGGGTTCTGCCAGGCGCGTGCGCACATCGGGGAACAAACTGGTAGCGAAGCGGACATCTTCACTTGGCACCGTGGCACTCTTCAACTGAAACCGGGCATCGTCGAGGATCCTGCCGGCTTTGCCAAGTTGCAGCGAAAAGAACTGCGTGGTCACTTCTGGCAGGTTCTTCAGTGCGCGATCACGAGTCTCGCTGCCGGTGTGGTCGTCCCATGCCTTCTCGAAGTTCTTGAGGCGCACGGCCAGTTCGTAGTGCTCGGATTGCCCGAACACCGAACCAGTCAGCAGCAACAGGGTTAGTAGGCTAAGCCAACGCATGCGGGATACTCATCGTAGAACACCGCGATTATACCCCTGCGTGCGGAACTGGCGAAAGGCCAATGAAGTGAGGGAAGATGATTCACCACAGAAACACAAAGGCACAGAGAAGTAAAGCAAGAAAGATGATTCACCGCAGAGAAAGATGAGGGCACAAGAGGGGAGAGCAAAGATGAGAATGAATCTAAACATTGCTCTTCATGGCTGTTATGCTTCCTCTCGTGCCCTCATCTTTCTCTGCGGTGAACTGGTTTTAAAGCTTCGCTTCATCCATCACATCAGCAGGCCGGCGATGGCGGCGTTCACCAACGTCACGAGGAACCCCACGAACAGTGCCCGCAGGCCCAGCTTCGCCAGGTCCTTGCGGCGTTCCGGGGCCATCGCCCCGATGCCACCCAACTGAATACCGATGCTGGCGAAGTTGGCAAACCCGGTGAGGGCGTACACCGCCAGTTTCTTGCTGCGTTCGCTCAGCGGGTTCGCCCCGGCCTGCATCTCTTTCAGATTCAGGTACGCCACGTGTTCATTCGCCGCCAGCTTCGTGCCCAGCAACTGGCCCACGGTGTTGGTTTCATCCAGGGGCACGCCCATCAGGTACGCCACAGGGCTGAAGGCATGGCCGAAGATGATGTTCAGGCTGAGGCCCGGCCAGATCTTGCCGATGATCGCATCGAAAAACGCAATGAACGCAATGAAGCCGATGAGCATGGCCGCGACGTTCAACGCCAGGAACAGCCCGTCCTTCACGCCACTGGCCGCAGCATCAATCGGATTCACGGCGGTCTGTTCGACCTTGATCGTGGCATCGCCGCTGGTCACGGGGTTGGCCAACTCGGGCAGTAGCAACTTCGACAGGTACAAACTCGCCGGGCAGGCCATGACACAGGTGCAGAGGATCGACGCCGGGTCGGCCCCGTAGCTGATGTACACGGCCATCATCCCCCCGCTGATGTGGGCCATGCCGCTGGCCATCAGCGTCAGCAGTTCGGATTCGGTCATGCGGGGGACGAACGGCTTCACAATCAGCGGGGCTTCGGTCTGGCCCATGAACACGTTAGCCGACACACTCAGCGTCTCGGCCCCGCTGGTGCCGAGGAAGTACATCATCACTTTGGCGAAGATCTTCACCAGGAACTGCAACACGCCGAAGTAGTACAGCACGCTGAAGAAGGCACTGACGAAGATGATCGGCGGCAGGGCCTTGAAGGCGAAGACGAAACCAAGGGGTTCCTTGATCTTGGCCAGGTCGCCGAAGACGAACTCCGCGCCTTTGTCGCTGCAGGCAATCAACACCTTGATGCCTTCACCGACCCACTCGAAACCTTGGCGAACGAAGCCAACTTGAGTCACCAACAACGCCAGCACGAACTGCAACGCCACACCCCAGGCGAAAGTCTTCCAGTTCACCGCGCGGAGGTTCTTGCTGAACATGGCCACGACGCCGAGGAACGCCACGATGCCGAACGCCGCCTGGCTCTTTGGCCCGGCGGTGGCTCCCAGCAGGTACGCCAACCCGGTGCAGGCGAGCACACACGCGAGGATGGCCCCACGCCACCACAGTGGCATCGGCGGGTAGGATCGTACGGGTTGCGGGATGGCCGCAGCTTCGGCGGGTGCGGAGGTGGTCGGCTCGGGCGACATCATGGGGGAAACCGTGGCGGAACACGAGTGGAATTGCTTGCCCATCATGCTACGAACTCAGCAGTTGTGCTGATGTCAAGTCTGCCTCAAACGCCTGACTCCCCGAAGTGAACTCGAAACGCGAGTTGTTGCAGTTGAATAGCTAGATCGACCGAAATGACCTGCACTTTGCTTGGCACCCGCAAGCGTACCGGGGCGAAGTTCATCAATCCTTTCAACCCAGCATTCACCAGCGTATCGGCAACGCCTTGGGCACTTTCGGCTGGCACGGTGATAATGCCAAGTTCCGCCTTAAGCTTCTTAATACTGCTAGTCATGTTGCTGACGGCCTCGACCTTCAAACCTGAGACTGTCGAGCCAATGACCGCTGGGGCGCTGTCATAAAGTGCCACCAAATCAAAACCATGCTCACTCAAACCGCGATACTTCACGAGGGCTTTAGCGAGGTGACCAACCCCCACAAGCACCGCTCGCCAACGCCGATCGACACCCAAGCGTTTGCGAATCGCCGAGGTTAAGCCATTAGCATCGTAGCCAACCCCGCGCTGACCGAGATGACCCAGGGCAGCAAGATCACGCCGCACTTGTGCGGCACTCACGCCCACCGCATCCGCGAGTTCGCCACTCGATAGCCAACCGCCACGGTTGGTGAGAGTACCCGTGACACGCAGGTACTGGCTCAGTCGCTGCGCAGCCGCACGAGAAACTTTTGCTTCTGATAAGAGTGATTCATCCAACACAACAGTTACTCGGTAGCGGCCTCTCGCTGGTGCGTCGGGCTAACAAGGCAAAACGACAGACACCGCATTCTATGGCCCATCCCACGCCAGTGGAACCAACAATGGTGGTGAAGTACCTTCGGCGAATGAGATCGTCAGGATGGTTTGCCCACTGGCCCCGGCCAGAGATTTGTCCACGGTGACTCGCAGTGTCTGCACGGTGTCACTGTCCTTAGGAAACTTCACAGTCACGCCCGGAGTTTTGCATTCTACCTTGGATACCTGCAGCGGCTTGCCGTTGTTCCGCAGTCGGAGCAACTCACTCGTAACAGTTTTTTCTTTGGCGAAGTGCAACACCACATCGGCTGGTATCGCCGATACATCCGCTATGCCGCGTTTCTGAATCTTCACCGGTACTTCCAGCACCGGGCAAGTAGCATCGTCGGTGGTCAGTAGCAGGGTGTCGTCGTACGTGCCGGGCTTGAGGTCGTCGGCCACGTTCACTGTAATGGCTTGTGTGGTTGCTGTGCCGGTCTTGCGTTCACCGATTTGCGCACTCAAGCTCGCTCGGCTCAACGTGGCTTTGGTAATGATAAGTGGTTTGGCCCGCACATCCGTCACCGTGATAGTGTGTTTGGCTGCCGAGGTGACGCTCAGTGCCAGAATCGCCGGATTGACACTCACCTCGTTGATCAACGTCGCTTGGAGCGTGAGTTCGACTTCTTGCTCCTTCGCCATCTCGCTGTTGGTGTAGCGCACACGAATCGGCCAGCTTCGTTTTCCTGCCGGTTGCAGCAATGTGTTCACGGTAATGCAAAGCGACACGCTGCCGCCCGGCTTGAGTTCCTTTGCACTCAATACAGGCTTGGTACATCCGCACGATGTGGTCACTTCGCCAAAGTGCAAAGTGCCGCTGGCACTTGCATGGAGAAGTGTGAATGTATGCGAGGCCTGCGGGCCAGTTTTCAACTCGCCGAGGTCGACGACGGGCTTTTCCGTTGAGAGTTGAGCAAGGGCCAACCCCGGTAGTAGCAACACGCAGGCAAGAAGGAGTGTCTTCATACTCCCGACGTACCGTGATCAGTTCACAGTTGCAATCCGAACTCAACTCCAGCGGTTGGACAAGCGGCCAACAAAAAAGCCACCGAGAGATCCTCTCGATGGCTCATGAAATCAATTCGTGTTACTGCACCAGCGTCACCTGTATGCCGGACTGCATGATGCGTTCGTAGGCCAGTCGCATCTTCTCGATCCGCCCTGGTGGGTTGGACACGGCATCTTCCGGCAAGCTCGGGTTCGGCCGTTGGTATGGCCCTGTAATCACTTGCTCGAATGGGATCATGACACTTGGCGGGTCGCCAGGGCCGGAGGTGTTGCCCCGTTGCTGCACCCGGAGCATGAACCGCAGGGCACCTTGTGCGTTGCCCGAAAGCGAACTGTAGTTGCTACCGTTATAGTTGTCGTACAAGTCGCCAAAGGCCACCGTATAGACCCGTGCTGGAGCGTTGGGTGTGCTGAATCCGCTCGTGCCCGACGTTGTTGCGGGAGCAACGATGCGATTCACAACTGCTACAGCCGCCTGACCAGCCGAATTCAAGGTACTGTCCACCGACCAGTACTCAGGTGATCCGCTGTTCTGATAGCGTGTGTCTACCCCTGTACCAGTAAGGCTCCAGTTCCAAACCTGATTCGGTATACCGTCGGTCTCGAACACAACGACTTTTGATGCACCACGTCGCCCCCGATTTCCGTAGTCCGTTGTACTGAGTGCTGTTGATGATGAGAGCAAGTTAAAGGCCACCGCCATGCCGCTGTTGGAATCCGTACCGCCTGAACTGTTGGGTACCTGATCAACACTATTGGCCAAACTTGTGGTGTTGTAAGGCCGGTGTTCGATGGTACTGCCAGAGTTCGCTTTGAGTGCAGCAACCGTATCCTTGCGGAAAAACAGCGAGTTCTTTAGGGTATCCCAGTCTTGGCCCATTGGCGCAACGGGAACGTTGAACACGGTTCGAGTTGCAAAGTAGGCCAGCCCTACGTTGTCGTTCGGGTGGTTGTTGCGAACATCGTCGATCACGCTGTTAATGGCAGCTTTCACTTGCCAGCACTGCGATTCATAACTGGTGCCGGAGTACCACGCGCGATTCTCGCCACCACGCTCAATGAAAAGCAACATGGACAAGGGGCCGAACCAGAAGTGAGCACGCGGGCGGTTGATGTTATCCGTATGGCTCATGTACGGCTTGCGGTTATCAGTCGTTGCCCCGGTTGGGCGGAAGACTGTTGTTGCCTGCACGGAGATTGTCCCAAACGGATTGCGGCTTTCAACACCGGAAAGTGTGCTGGTCGGGTTGTAAGTCCACGTCGTGATTGGTGCGTTGGTTGCATCGAATTGATCCACACCCATAACGAAGTGGATGTACTGTCGCCACCAGCGCTTATCAGCAGCATCGCCAGTCGCACTCTCCGTAACGTCATCCGGAATACTGCTGTAGTACAGGATGCGACCCTGACGAAGGTTCGTAGGCAGCACCACAGGCCCACGCTTGATCCACGCCATCACGGCTGCGTAGTTGATTCGATAGTACCCTGCTGTATTGTTGACACCGCTGCTGGCATTGGTGGTGACCGTGTTCAGCATGTGGCCGTTGCCCGTCCGGAAAAGGATCGTGTTGATGTTGTCCACTTGAGGATTGAAAGCAACGCCGTCTCCCCGAAGGAAGAAACGCCGGCGCCAATCGGCGATCCAGTTGCTGTTGTTATCTTTCGCGTCAAGAGTTGCACTCGGGCTGGCCGGGTTAACACTACCGCCGCTGACGGCACCGTACGTGTTGCTGTCAGCACCCCAACGTGGGTCGGGTGGCCAGACGAAGAACGTCTTGCCGTAGTATCCTGGCCCCATGCTGTAGCCTTTGAAGCGTTGGGCCGTGGGAACAAGGGCTACAGTTTTTGCGACAGCGGCTTGACCTCGAAGGTTCACCATGTCGATGTCGTAGCCATAACGTTCCCAAACGACGTCGAGGTAGTTCGTGTTCGTATTCCCACCGTCGGCGTTGTTCGTTTGCAGTACTGTGGCAGTGCTTGGCCCCGGCAAGGTATAGTTTGCAAGTGCTCGGCCACCAGTGCCGGTCAGTGTTGAATTCAGATACTGTTGAAGGGTGTAAACAGCTCGATCCGTGTAGGTACTACCAGACAGGTCACTCCAATTCGTGCCTTGGGCACCTCGGGTGCCGTCGGTTCGGGGCCATTTGTCACCCACATAGGTAATCGGAGAGTCGGATTGCACGTCGAAGTTGGACGGAGCAGGGACTGCTGCTGTTGTCGAGTTGTAGCCACTGAAGCTGTAGACGGGCGGTGCAAGTGTCGTCGTGTTTGCAGGAGTCACGACGGTTGGGCTCCACTGCATGAATGCATTCTGAAAAGCAGTGCTTGAGCTGACATTTGTCGGGTTACCAGGAGCCATGAGATAGTTGCTGATCATCGCTGGGCCGCCGCCAGTTTCCATGGTGAAGTTCGCCGGGGCGTAGTCACCATTCCGACCGGTCATGCGAAAAGGATTCGGGCGTGACGTCGGAGTAGTACTGGTTTGTCCACTCGGTGATGTGATCTGGTTGTACGTATACCGCGCATAGTGCCCGAACTTCGGGTACGCGTCATCCGGGTTCATCATGCCTTCCACGGTGCCTGTGCCGTTGCTGTCGTATGGCCAGTTTGCGGTACTACCTGCCCCCATGGAGCCAGAAAAGTCCACCACGAAGGCAACGTCGCGAGGGCGGTGGACTGCGGTCGCGTAGGTTTCCCAAGGCATGCTGTTGATACCAACCACTTTGGCGAAAAAGGTAGTGTGATCACCACGCATTTTTACTCGAAGAGCAGTCCATGATTCATTCGTTCCGAGTGATGTTGGAAACGAAACATCGAACTGCTGCGTTGTGGTGTTGTAGGTGTACACTCCCGCCTGCACCGGGTCTTCACCTCCGCTGAGCGTCATGTTCGTATCGGTGAATTTGGTCTTTTGATTAACGTAAACATTGATGTTCGACTTCGCAACGGACATGGCGTGTGTCCTTGCAATCGACCTGTCATTCGATGTGGCTGTGGGTCGGTTGTTCAGTACCCGGGCACCGGCAAGCGCCGCCGCATCACAACCACTCTGAGCATTAGTCCGTGCTATCGTCAGGATGCCGACATCGACTGCCAGGGCAATGAAGGCCAGCAGCAACGTTACCGTCAGCGCGAGAATCGGAATCAGGGTGCCGCGTCGGCGGAGTATATTTCGTTGTGGATTCATCATGATGATTGCCTCGAGCCGTAAAGCTTAGGGTCAAAGAGTTCGAAGTTAACTTTCAGGGTTGGTCACGGCTACGACGCGAATCGGCACCGAGTTGCCAGATCCGAAGAAAGACACAATCAGCCCGTTCGAGCCACCATTGGGCAGCCAAACGATTGGGAGTACTGGGCGGTAGACCCCGGTAATTTCGAGTGCCAACCGTTCGGTGAATGAGGCTTGGTTCCAAGAGGTGTATCCCGGTTTTGGCGTGATCACTGGCGTGGTCATGTTCATGAGCTGCGTGTTGTCGCAGGGATAAACGCTGACGGCGAAACTCTCAATCCACTTGTCCGCACTCTTGCACTCATTCCGCACGTACTGAGTAATGTTCATCTTCCCGGATTCATCGACTGTGACGAACGAGTTTGAGAGATTCACGTTCGTCGAGGCGTAGCGCACTCCATCCCGTGCGGCATTGGCTAGCAGTTGATTCACCAGCAAGTACCGGCTGTACTCAAAGATGCCAAACAGAAACAACAAGAACAGCGAAAGCACCAACGCGGTTTCCACGATCGTGGCCCCGTGTCGAAGTCGGCGTCGGCGTGTTTGAATTTGGCTTCGCATAAGGTCGTCCTTGTGTAACTCAATCGAATCGTGTTACCAACTGGGCAGAGTGGTGTTGATCGTAAACGGCTTGTCCACCAACATGACCCAATCCACTTCGTAAGAGACGGCACGTGGCTTCACCAAGCCGAGTGTTGTCCACAGCACTCTTTCGGTCATCGGCCGTGAGCCAGCGGGCTTTTGCATCCCACCGCTATCGAAGTCATCAATCGTGACTCTCACGCGGAAACGCTGACCCTGCACGCCCTGATACGGTTCCGTTGCAGTGGCCAAAACATTGTTCAGTGGTGGATCGTTTGCCAGATCGGGCGGTTGGAACGTGAATGTCACATCGACATCGGAATACGTCAGGCTTGTGAGACCAGCACCCACGAGGTACTGCATGACGGCTGATTTCACAGATGGATTCGTTGTGCTGAAGGTCTGAATTTGAACGGGCGAACCGTTGGACTGAATCGTGAGCGCCTGGGCCCCCATGCGAGCGCCTTCACGGGCCGCGTTGGACACGATTTGCTGCACTTGCACGAACCGCCCCATCTCCCACAAGCCGAGCATGAGCGGGATGATGCAGAAGTTCAGCACAATGGCCAACTCGACAGTGGCCGTGCCACGGCGAAGCTGCACTGGAACAAGACGACGTAGCATGGCGCACGCACTCCAACGTGTGGCAACCTCTTCACACTAATCGCAGCCGATCAGCGGCGGAATTCGGAACAATCCGCTAGGAACCCTAGAACACGATGAAGCACTCGTGGGAAGTCAAACCAGGAAAAGGAACAGAAAATCCGCTACAACCTTACAGCCGTCAAGCAGGATTGTGTCCTACGTTGAAAATGCCTTCTCTGACTTAGGGACATTGTGACTTTCACCGCAGTGGTACCCCCACCTCAACGACTCATCGACTCGTTGCGTCGAACGCGACTTGTTCCGCACGCTTCACTCAAAATGATGGTGGAGCACTTTCGCGGCCAGACTCCTCTCTGTACTGCCGACCTGATGACATACCTCGCGGATCGAGAACTGCTGACTTTGTATCAACTCGAAGAAATCCGTTCTGGGCGCATGGACGAGCTGGTTTTTCAGGGGTTTCGGCTGCTCGACAAGATCGGCTCCGGTGGCGTGGGCGACGTTTATCTCTCAGAGCATCCCAGTACCAATGAACGTGTGGCAGTGAAGGTACTTCATGCCGACATGCTCAACGACGCCACAGCTCGCGCTCGATTTGAACGCGAGGCGTTGGCTGCCCACGGCCTCATGCACCCGAACATCGTTCGAGTCATCGAGTTTGAATGCGACACCAAAACTTCTGTGCCTTATCTCGTGATGGAGTTCGTGCCAGGGGTGAGTCTTCAAGCTGCAGTCGCACTCACGGGTGGTCTTTCAGCAGAAGCCGTGGCGTACATCGGATATCAGGTAGCAGCCGGTTTAACACACGCTTGGCACGCCAAGCTGGTTCACCGCGACATTAAACCAGCGAACTTATTGTTGGGTCCGAAGGGAGTGGTGAAGATCCTCGACCTCGGCATTGTCCGATTGATGGAAGATAGCGGGCTGACCGTGGCGGGGCAAAATGGCAAGTCGATCCTCGGAACGCTCGATTATATCTCACCGGAACAAGCCGTTGATAGCTCGAACGTGGACTGCAGGGCCGATGTCTACTCGCTTGGGGCTACCCTGTATTTCTTGCTGGCCGGACATCCACCTTTTAACGTCGGTTCACAGACGGCCCGCTTGATTGCCAAGCAATCGCATGTTATCACGCCAATCCATCATCTTCGACCGGATGTGAGTCTGCAACTCTCTGCAGTGATCACCACAATGCTTGAGCGGCAGCCGTCGGGGCGATTCCAAAAACCGGAAGACGTGCAAGCCGCGCTTGAACCCTTTACCGCTGTATCGGATCATTACTTCGCGGAACTCTTTGAAAATATCCGCTTAGCAAAAGCCGGTGAACCGCTGATTCGTACGTCGAACCACCCTTCAAAAACGTTTCCATCACTTGGGTCTACAATTGAAGTCAGCCCGCTGACGGATGGGTCAATCTGTTCTGTCTTCGAGCAGCGTGACGAAAGTCAAAACGCCACCATCCCCTCGCCGACTCACCGACTTCATCGCACGCAGTCAGTATCTGCGGCGTTGCCGTTCGTTGTGTCAGTCACGACACCCGAAGTTGAAGATGTCAAAGAGTTAGCCAAAACCAAACAACTCAACCCTCGATGGTGGACGAACTGGGTAATGCTAACGCTGATTGGCATAGCACTCATCACCGTGGCGAATTGCGCGTTGCTCCTCTTTGTGTTTCAACGGAAAGATTCAACGACTCCCTCAAATGAGAACTCTTCAACGCGGCGTGGTGTCGTCAAACCCGTGGTGACGGTGCAAGAATCCGGTGGCGATTTTGCCACACTTCGCGAAGCCTTTATCGAAGCAGCACCCAACCAGACCATCGAAATTCATGCGACGACCTGGGCCGAGAACCTGAGTTTATCCAAGAACGTGCCGCCTGGTGTTCGTGTGGTGGGTTGCTCCGGTACGGCACTACCGACTGTCTGGACATGTGAGCCTAGCTCCGCACCCACTCGGGCGATTTGCCATATCGCCAATCTTCGCGGAGTTACTTTCCAGCATCTTTGCTTCGACGGGCAAAACAAAGTCCGAGACCTCGTGACCATCGAACAAGCCACGGCAACATTCGAGCACGTGCAGTTCCGCAACTTTGCAACTCATGGAGTTTTGATCCCCACATCCTCACAGCACGATCAGTTGCACCTTCAACAATGTGATTTCAGCACCTCGATGACGTCGGCCTGTGCCGTGAAATTAGCCGACGTGCCACGCGGAAACTCAAAGATCTTCATCGCCGAGTGTTGTTTCGAAGGCCCGATGCAAGAGGGGGTGCGCATCAGCGCACCGATGCGTGGATTGAGTGTCACGCAGTGTCGCTTCCTGAACGTCAAAGAAATCGTGGTCTTCGATTCATCACTCTGGATCGATCCCGTCGAATTTGTGTTTAAGCGCAACGTTCTTGCTAATGCGGACGTTGGTATTCGTTGGCATAGCTTGCCCGCGGTTGTTGGCTCACACGCTGAGCTCACAGGAAATGTGTTCGAAGCGGTGAAGCAAGGCTTCTCCTCTCGGCAAGCCCCGACGCCTGGGATCAATGCCATGGGCTTACCGGAGCCAGACTACGACACTTGGCTGGAGCAAATCGCCCCCGGCCTCAGCAAAATGTATCCGCGCGGTACGAACAACATCGTGCTGAACGGAACTACGATTGCTGGCGTGCCCGGTGGCGACGCCACACGCGTGGATGCCCCTGCACTGCCCAAGGAAAGAAGCAACGACAGTACTTGGCTGCGGATTCGTGCATCGATCTTCCCGAACCCGGCACTCGCAAAGGATTGGGGAGTACCGGTGCGTGAGTAAGTCCGTGGTATCCTGACGTCACCGAAATCGGATATCGATCTCGGCGAGATCGACCTACTTTATTCATCTGCATGATTGAATCGTCTCATCCCTGGCTTGTCTTCTCCGATGATTGGGGTCGGCATCCGTCGAGTTGTCAGCACCTCATTCGCCAACTGCTTCCACGTCACGCCGTCACCTGGGTCAATACCATTGGTACACGGCCACCCCGGTTTGATTGGAGTACCGCCAAGCGCGCGATGCAAAAACTGCGTAGCTGGACGACACCGAAGAAGTCTGCATCAACACCGAAAGCCGAACCTGCACCTGTGGTGTTATCGCCGAAGATGTGGCCGTCGTTTCAATCGAACTTCGGCCGATCAACGAACAGGAAGTTGCTGCTCAAAGCATTGCTCCCCGTCATTGAAGCCATGCCCGCGAAGCCGAACATCATCACCACGCTGCCCATCGTGGCTGATCTTGTGGGTGAACTACCGGCCAATCGCTGGGTGTACTATTGCGTGGATGACTTCGGCGTATGGCCAGGCTACGACGGTGCAACCATGCAGAAGCTCGAACGTGAACTCGTGCCGAAGATGGATGTGCTGGTGGCCGTAAGCGAAACACTGCAAACGCACCTGAGGCAATGGAACCGAGAAAGCTACCTGCTCACCCATGGTGTTGATCTCGATCATTGGACACGCAACGTTGCTGAAGCTCTGCCGGAAGTAGAAGCCCTCGCCAAGCCACTCGTGGTGTTCTGGGGTGTGGTGGATCGCCGGATGGACACAGCTTTTCTCAAAGCGCTGAGTGAGTCGATGACCACGTGCACCATCCTGCTCGTTGGGCCGAAGGAAGACCCCGATCCCAAGCTGCTGCAGTTGAAGAACATCGTGCATCACAGCCCGTTGGCGTTTCGGCAGTTGCCCGCGCTCGCACGTGCTGCCAATGTGCTCGTGATGCCGTATGCCGACATCCCTGCCACACGAGCCATGCAACCACTCAAACTCAAAGAGTACCTCGCTACAGGCAAGCCCGCCGTGGTGCGTCGCTTACCGAGTACCGAATCTTGGGCCGATGCCGTGGACGTGGTTGATACGCCGGAGCAGTTCGCTAACGCCGTGCTGCGTCGGTTACAAACAGGGCTGGAAGAGACTCAACAGGCAGCGCGAGCATGCCTCAATAGCGAAGGCTGGGCGGATAAAGCGGTACAGTTTGAACGATGGGTTGAGGAAGTGTGAATGTTTGAAGGGTATTGCTCAAGTACCGTGCCCGGATCGAACTTGGGTAGTAACGTAGTTTCAGAAGCGCGGAGGAAGAAGTTCTACCTCGCCTCAGAAGAAACGCCAGTCGGTGGTGCGATTGTACCTCGCCACCAGCCGGCGTTTTGGTTTTAGAGTGATGCACAAGAACGAAGGAAGCAAACCAGTCGTCGTTAACAAGGCACCCCAACTTTCGGGCATAGATCAGCCAGCGGACACTCGGCACAACGAGGCTTCCGGGCGTTGCACAAGGCCCGGCCATGCAGGATCATCCGGTGACTGAAGCGTGTCCATTCTGGCCGCGGGATCAACTTGTTCAGTGCGAACTCGGCTTTTACAGCATCGGTGTGTCGCGTGAAACCCAACCGGCGCGAAAGACGGCCAACGTGGGTATCCACGGTAATGCCCGTGATGCCGAAGGCATCGCCCAAGACCACGTTCGCAGTCTTGCGGCCAGCCCCCGGCAGCGTGATGAGTTCTTCGAGCGTGCTGGGTACGACACCACCGAAGTTTTCCAACAACTTCACCGCAGTGGCGTGAATGTTCTTGGCTTTGTTTCTGAAGAAACCGGTACTCTTCACGAACGGAATGATTTCATTCACAGTCGCTTCGGCAATACTCTGCGGTGTGGGAAATCGAGCAAAGAGTGCCGGGGTGATCTTGTTCACCTGCACATCCGTGCATTGTGCGGAAAGAATGGTATGCCTTACGCGGGGTGAATTGATGTTTGTTGCAGGGTTTCGAAGTTGTGCGTGAGGAGTGTTGCCATCTGATCTTTGAACTGGGTGTCGAGTCGATCGACGACGGTGTCGATGGCGGTTTGGAAGCACCGGAAGTCCGCGAAGTGTTTGTTGGCCAAGGCCTGCTTTTTCACGAACTTCCAGACCCGTTCAATCAGGTTCAGGTTGGGCGAGTACGGTGGTAGGTAGACCAACTGGATCTTGTAGAGCTTGGCCACGGCCCGCACGAACGAGGTGTGCTGGTAGCGGGCATTGTCCAGAACAACATGGATCGGTTCGTCGGGATGAGCCTTGCGGAGTTTTTCCAGCAGCCGGGCCACGGTCTCGTCGGTGACGGTTTTGGTGGTGGTTTCTCGGATCAGATGGTGGTTCACCGCGTTCACGGCTCCCAGCACGCTGTAGCGTTGTCGTCCAGAGGCACTGGCCACGACAAAGGCAACGAGGCACCAGAGGTAGCCGAGGAAGGTTCCTCGCACGAAGTGGGCTGCATCGACGAAATAGACTTGCACCTTACCCGCGACCGCCTTTTTCAGCAGCGGTTTCAACGTACCATCCCGAAACTCGGCCTGAGCTGGCAGGTCGATGTTGGCGGGAACGCCTCGGGCTTTGCGGTACAGCAAACCCAAGCGCTTTTAAAAAAAGCCGCACTTGCGTGAGGCCGCGTTGGATCCCGGTGAGTCGGGTGATCGCTTCGGAAGCTTGGGCCACGGTGGCGGGTGGATGGAGTCGGAAGTACTCTTCCAACGTGACGGCATGGGGTTCGAGTCCGCTGGCGGGACCGACATAATTCCACCGTTGCACAGCGTCGAGTCCTTCGTGGCGGTAGGTGGCGAGGTGACGCTGGACGCTGGCCAAGCTGACTCCAGACAACTGCGCCAGGGTCGCTTGAGGCAAGTCGGTTTGGGAGGCGAGCCAGAGCAGTTGCATCCGTTTTTGAATCTGCGGACAGAGATGGTAGTAGCGGTCGTGGGCGACACGTTTGAGATCGTCAGGTGTCAGAGAAAACTTGGCCATGGCTTCCTGCCGAACGGATAGTGTAGTTGGAAAACCTAACACAATCCCCACACAGAAAAGACCTCAATCACTCCCGCGCGGAGCATAG
>JBBRME010000001.1:0-64840 GCA_038230995.1 Gemmatales bacterium | reverse complement strand
GAATCGTTCCATGGCGAATGGAACTACCGCATCACGCCGAGGAAAAAGTTGTAACACTTATTTCGAGACAGGCCCTAAGACAAGCAACTGGCTATGCAGCAAGCCTTGGCGCACGTTACATTGCAATAACTAACGGGCATCAGTGGCTGATATCTCTATCTTACCTTGACAGCGTTGCTGTTTCTGATCGTTCAGTAATTGTATTCGAATCATTCGAGGCTATCGAAGTAAAGTTCAGGTTGTTTTGGGAGTGTTTCAGCCCACGCGGCGTTGCAGGAAATCAAGTGCTAGACAGATTGTTGGACTCACGTGCGGCACCTCCACCAAACAAACTCGCGCAACGTATCATTGGTTATCCCGCACCTGCTCATCCCAACCAAGCAGCGGAAGAGCTTGCACTAGTACTCGGCGACGTATGGAATGATATTCAGAACGAAGAACTTGAACTTGAATTTTTGCAAGAATGTTATGTTGTACCAACTGCAAAAGCTGCGACATTGGAATTTGCAAAAGAAATCATAAATCAGAAATACAAAAACGACGAAACCGTGACTGCAGCGATTCTAAATTCAACCAATGTCACAGGCTTGATTGCAAAGTATCAGCCACAAAGGCCTATAATAGTATTGGGCAATATAGGCAACGGAAAGACGACATTCTTGCGTTACCTAAGAATGGTTGAGGCATCCAAAACACTACAAAAGTACATTCAGCTTGACGTGGATTTTTTGGACAGGCCAACAAACGCAAGCGAAGTCGCGAACTACATTTATAGCTCGATTGAAGATCAGTTACAAAAGCCACCCTATAATCTAGATGTGATTAGTGATTCTCTAGTACGATCTGCACTTGGGAATGATCTGAAGCGATTTAAAAACACTCCAGTAGCAAAAGCATACAAACCTGAATCGCCAGAGTACATCAAGGCTGAGCTAGAATTTATTTCTAGCATATGCTCAGATAAGCATGAGTTCTTTAAGCGGGTCTTTATCAACCTTCGCGCACAGAGACAGTATTCGATTGCAATATTTATGGACAATTTGGACAGGCGTGAAGACTTGCAAGAAGAGGCATATCTGCGTGCATCTGCGATTGCAAGAGACTGGGCTTGTCTTGTGTTTATATGTCTGCGTCCAACTACATTCTACAAATCTAGTGACTCAGGCGTGTTGGACTCCGTTTCAACAAAGGTTATATCTATTACTAGCGCTGATGGAGACCACGTTCTTGCACGAAGACTAAAGTTCGCGAAGCTATATGCAGAAGGCAAATTGAAAATTCAAGCGGGTCGAGAATCAAAATATGGTTCAAGATTCAGTTACGAGATGCAGACAGTTGCAGCGGTGTTGCAGTGCTTAATTGATTCACTTCGTAGTAAAGGGGGAGGCGAATTAGTTGCGATTTTTTCATCTGCTGCGAATAGCAACACTCGTGCAATGCTCGATATGGTAAAACGGTTTCTAGCCAGCAAGTTCTTAGATAGCAAAGACATAGCAGACAATTACCAAAATGATGCAAGCTATCGAATACGTGTTTTTCACGTTGTACGGACGCTAATGCTTGGCGATTCAGTGCATTACAACCCGATTTCGAGTCCATTCTGTAATTTGTTCGACGTCCAACGTGCCAACCCACTTGAGCATTTTACACGCTTATCGTCGCTTAGTTTCTTACTATCGCTAGCCAGTACTCAACAACAGCAAGTTTTTGCACGTGTGTCCGATGTTACAGCTCATCTTTGCAAGTGCGGCTATACAGTTGGCCATGCCATGTGGACAATATCTTATCTTTTCAATCGAAAGTGCATTGATTCACGCGAACCACTTGAAATCTGGTCAGATGATATCAAAGAGATTTGCATAACGCAGCTGGGAAGATACCATATCACACATTTAGTAAGCTTCTTCCCTTATCTTGATGCCGTTACTGTAGACACGCCAATTATGGATCGTGTAGCCAGTATCGATATACGAGATGTGCATTCATTTGATGATCGGCTGATTCGGTGCGCTAGTTTTGTTAGTTATCTCGAAAAGTGCGCTGAAAACATACTCGATACAACTGTTCGTACTATGTGGAAAAGCATTTACAAAAATGCAATGGATTCGCTTGCTGAAATTCTAGAAAAATACCAGAGCAACGTCGAATCCGACGAGTAAGTTGATGCAAATGTAAATAGTGGAAAAGAATCGAGCCACGGTGTGGCGAAGCAGCCAACTCTCGAATCTTCTTTAACTGCGATTGAACCTGGGGTTCCTTCGCTTCGCTCAGTCACACCCAGGCTACACTCCGTCACGCCTCCGGCGTTCAAAATCAAAGTCCATCGGTGTTCCGAACTGTAGTAGACGTTTCGCATCACGTGCGGGATGCCAATGCTTCCCTTGGGTTCCCTACACACGTCCACTAAGATGAACTACTTAACTCAACCGACTCAGGAACTGGAACGATGAACGCAGATCTCCGCCGACGCACCGATGATGTGGCGAACCGTTTGGCCGCTCTCCGGAGGTCGCTTTGACGTCCTTGGCAAAACCAAGGTCCGCGACGAACTCGAAGCCAAACAACTCGCTCCGACGTTCTGGGATCATCCGGAATCCGCACAGGGTGTGATCCAGAAGATCAAGGTTGTCAACGCGATCTTGAAGCCCTTCGAAGAACTAACGCTGGCACACTCGGACATCGCCGCGATGGGCGAGCTGGCCGACGAAGACCCCAGTTTCGAGAGCGAAATTGAACCTGCACTTCTCGATGCCGAGACGAAACTTGGCGAGTTTGAACTCAAGGCCATGATGTCCGGCAAGCAGGACGGTTCCAATGCCCTTGTGCGGTTGCAAGCCGGGCAAGGCGGAACCGATGCCTGCGATTGGGCCGAGCGACTCCGCCGCATGTACATCATGTGGGCCAAGCGGCAGGGTTTTGAAATCGAGGACATCGACGAAGTACCGAACATGGAAGCCGGCGTGCAGAGCTGCGAGTTCCGCGTGAAGGGCGAGTATGCCTACGGATACTTGCAGGCCGAAATCGGCTCGCACCGCTTCGTGCGGATCAGCCCGTTCGGCGACGGCGGCACCCGGCAGACCAGCTTCGTGGGTGTGGACGTGACCCCGGAGGTGGACGACACCATCGACATCGTAGTAAATGAAAAAGAACTGGAAATGCAGACGTTCTGCTCCGGTGGGCCGGGCGGTCAGCACCAGAACAAGACGCAGTCCGGCGTGCGGTTGATCCACAAGTCCGGCGTGCGGGCTGAAAGCCGTACTGAGCGCAGTCAGCCGAAGAACTATGCCAATGCGTTGGCACTGCTCAAGGCTCGGTTGTACCAGATCGAAGAGCAGAAGCGGCTGGGTGACATTGCCAACCGGTACGACGCCAAGGGCGAAATCTCCTTCGGCAACCAGATCCGCAGTTACGTGATGCAGCCGTACACGCTCATCCGCGATGAACGTGATGGCATCGAGATGAAGTCGCCAGCGGTAAACGATGCACTGGACGGCGGCCCTGTATTGGATGAGTTCATGTACGCGTACCTGCGGTACAAGACGGCCAAGGCCAACAAGGTGGCGGCCCAGAAGGGGTAGTGAAAAAAGGATTCACCGCAGAGGGCACGAGAGAGCACATGAGAAACATGGAGAGTTGGATCTGAAGTCTTCACAGCTTTGCTCTCGTGCCCTCCTGTGCCCTCTGCGGTGAATCATGTCTTCCTTCCGAATCGAAGTCCAAAACCTGTCTGCCACGGAGGAACTGGGCCAACAGTTGGGGCCGTTGCTGTTTCCCGGTGCGGTGATTGCCCTCATCGGCCCGATGGGGGTCGGCAAAACGCACTTCACCAAAGCCGTGGCGGATGGGTTGTATGTGAAGAACCCGGCTGCGGTGAACAGCCCCACGTTTGTGTTGATCCAAGAGTACCCGGCCCGATTGCCGATCTACCACTTTGATGCTTACCGCCTGAAGAACTGGCACGAGTTTGCTGACCTCGGTGCGGCGGAATACTTCGCTGGCGATGGTGTGTGCCTCGTGGAATGGGCCGACAGAGTACCGGAGGCATTGCCTTCGGAGAGACTGCAAATCGAAATGAGCCGAGTGGATGAGCATCGGCGTATGTGGATGGTGCAGGCGACGGGTTCACGCCACAGCAAACTCCTGCAGGAGTGGATTCGTCCCGAATCCCAACTGTCGGAGCAAGAATTTTGTTGATATTTGAAGAAGACGTGCTTTGTATCTGGGTTTAGCATGAATCGAGATTTGAGCTGCTTTTAACAAGAAATCGTTGAACAACCACCTCTAAAAGGCACTCGAGAGTAGCTTGAACACTGGTATTCGCAACAGTTTCCGTGGATTGTCTCAGATACCCCAGATTATACTTTGTTTGTACACCTTGCCGTTGGACGGGCCACTGATAGCTCGCCGGTCGGGGTGTTTGGCTCAAGGGAAATCACAAAGCTACGGAGTGGCGGTGATTCAAAGGATGGCTTCCCATGCTGGTGCTCACCCGAAAGAAAGATGAGTCGATCGTTATTAACAACGACATCGTCATTACCATCGTCGAAGTGCGTGGCGACAAGGTTCGCCTCGGGATCGTCGCACCGAAAGATGTGCCTGTGCATCGTCAAGAAGTCTACGAAGCGATTCACGGTGTGAAGCCGGAAATCACTCCGCAGACTGGCTCGAACGCCGGTTAAATCGCCTTGAGCAACGCCTCCCCCACTTCGGCCGTCGTCGCGGTTCCGCCCACGTCTTTGGTTTTGGCTTGACCGGTTCGTAGCACCTCAGCTACAGCCTTTCGCACCGCGTTGCCACTGTTCGACAACTCCAGATGATCAAGCAATAAAGCGCTGCTCAACACCGCTGCCAACGGGTTGGCAATACCCTGCCCCGCGATGTCCGGCGCGCTGCCATGCACTGGCTCGAACATGCTGGGGAACTGTTTGGTTGGGTTAATGTTCGCGCTGCTGGCCAAGCCGATGCTACCCGCAACCGCGGCGCTCAGGTCGGTGAGTATGTCGCCAAACAAATTGCTGGCCACCACAATGTCGAAACTCTCGGGCTTGCGGACGAAGTCCATCGCTGCGGCATCCACCAATAGCGAGTTCGAATGCACATCCGGGTACTCTTTGCGGATGGCATTGTATGCATCGTCCCACAGCGTAAGGCCGTAGATCAGGGCGTTCGATTTGGTGATGCTGGTGAGCTTCCGGCGTGGGCGTTTGCGGGCTGCTTCAAAGCCAGCCCGAAGAATGCGATCGCAACCGCCACGGGTGAACACGGCGTTCTGGATGGCCACTTCGTTCGGCGTACCGGGGTAGAGCTTGCCACCCACTGGGGCGTATTCGCCTTCGGTGTTTTCGCGATAGACCAGCATGTCGATGTCGCCAGGCTTCTTGCCCACCAGCGGACACGGCACACCATCGAACAAGTACGCCGGGCGCATGTTGACGTACTGGTCGAACTTCCGCCGCATGGGCAGGAGGAACTCGTGGATTGTCACCTGATCTGGCACATCTGCTGAGCCAACCGCACCAAACAGAATCGCATCGTGCTTGGCAAGAATGTCCCAGCCATCGGTGGGCATGATGCGGGCATGCTGGCGATAAAATGCCGACCCCCAAGGGAGCAGGTTGAGTTCAAGTGTGTGTCCAGCATCGTACTTGGCGACGACTTTCTCCAGCACTCGCACTGCTTGATCGATCACTTCCGGCCCGATGCCATCGCCACCAATCACGGCGATTTTGTGAACTACCATCCGTCATCCCCTTCTGAAGTATCCCAGTTTTCGTGATCGTCCTGTCCGGTGCCATACGCACAACCGTAGCACGGCTCAGGCTTTGCCAGCGCGGGTGCTGTGGTTGTCACATTCCAGAACCAACACACAGCATGACCAGTCACTTGGCGGGTAAAGTTTACGGAGCGGGAACGCCCGTGGCCGGGAGAGGTAAAGCCAATGTGCAAGGTCTCAATCGCGTTGATGGTAACCGTGTTATCTCTGACAGTGGGCTGTCAGTCCGAAAAGCAGGTGCGTAATGATCAGTTAAACAAGCGCGATCCGTTCCTCGGTGAGCGGATACCCAACCCGAACGTGCCGACCGGGCGAGAACGAAAAGATACAGCTAAAGACCCTTTCCTGCGGGCCGACCGCGACCGCTGGAATAATGATCTCATTGAGCTTCGCCCGGGCTACGACAAGAAGGGTAGCAGCCTGACCAGTCGATCAAGCTTGGCTAGTTCCAACGGTGCCACACCGGAGCAACTTAAGCAAGATCTCGAACGAGTTGGGGCCAAGGTGTACTCACCTATTCGCCGAGAGAACGGTTACGACGTACGAGTGCAAACGCAATCGGCTTCAGGCGTACTAAGCAGCTACACTGGCAGCGGTAGCACGTCGGCGATTGCATTGAAGGATGCCTATGAACAACTGAGGGCTGAGCGGTAAACGAGTTGTGTTCAGGAAACAGTGTGGTTAAGCTGAACTTAAAGAGGTGAAACATGGTAGCTCAGCTTGAACATCAGTCGACCAGCGTTGCAGTAATGATTCCGAACAATCTCATCGCTGAGGCGGGTTTGAGTCATCACAGTGAAGCCAATGTGTCTGTGCGGAACGGTGAACTGGTCATTGGCCAAAAGCCCTCAGTCAAACTCGCAGATTTGATTGCACAAATCACAGTGGAAAACACACACCATGAATGGCAAACTGGGACAGCTATCGGTGGTGAGTCGCTGTGATTTCACAACCATCAGCACCGGGTCGTGGGCATCTGGTTTGGTTGACTTTTAGTCCACAATCTGGTCACGAACAAGCAGGAAATCGACCTGCAATCGTTCTGTCGCCACTCTCGTACAACTTGGCAACCGGACTTGCACTGTTTTGCCCGATCACAAATCAGGCCAAAGGGTATCCATTTGAAGTTCCGCTACCAATTGGGTTAGCAGTTACTGGAGTGGTGCTAGCCGACCACGTTAAAAAATCTGGACTGGCGAAGTCGGCAAGCACAATTCGCAGGCGTTGCTCCCATCGAAGTTGTTGATGAAGTCATCGAGAAAATCCGACTGCTCCTAGAAGGCTAATCAACTCGTCCGCCCCTCGCTCACCACGTGCTTCGTGCCCCATTCTTCGTCACGGTGGGTGGGGAAGTCGCTGCGGAAGTGGGTGCCGCGTGATTCTTCTCGCTTGGTGGCGGCTTCGATCATCAAGCGGGCCACGGTGAGCAGGTTTTGCAGTTCCCATCCGTCGCGGTCCTTGAACTCCCGCTTCAGCACGTAGTTGCACCAGAACTCGACATCATGCTTGGCTTCATCCAGCCGGGTGCGATCCCGCACGATGCCCATCTTGCGCACCATCATGGCCCGCAGTGAGTTCATCACGTCCGACGTATCCAACGGCTCGCTGATGGTGTCGTTCATGTTGTTCTTCAGCGGGAGCACACTCACTTGCCAAGGCATCCGGCGGGCCGCCTCCGCGGCACCGCGCCCACACTTGGCCCCGTACACCAACCCTTCGATCAAGCTGTTTGACGCCAGCCGGTTGGCCCCGTGCAGTCCGCTGCTGGTTACTTCCCCGGCGCCCCACAAGTTCGGCACGGTACTGCGACCCTGATTGTCCACCACCATGCCGCCGATCATGTAGTGTGCGCCGGGCCGCACGGGTATGCGATCCTTCGTGATGTCCAGACTGAAGCCCGCACACACCTTGCTGATACCGGGAAAGCGGGTCTGCACCAACTCTTTCGAGAGGTGTGAAAGGTCGAGATAGACGTTGGGGTGCTGGGTACGCTCCATGGTGCGGAAGATGGCGCGGGCCACCACATCACGCGGGGCGAGTTCCAGGCGTGGGTCCTCCTTCAACATGAAGCGTTCGCCGTGAACATCACGCAAGTAAGCACCTTCACCACGCACCGCTTCACTGACCAAGTAGCGTGCTGAACCGGCCACATACAGAATCGTTGGGTGGAACTGCATGAACTCCATGTCGCGCAGCTTGGCACCGGCCCGATAGGCAGCAGCCATACCGTCGCCGGTGGCAATCGGCGGGTTGGTGGTTTCGCGGTACACCATGCCGCAACCGCCACTGGCGAGGATCACCTGCTTCGCCCAGATCAGTTCCTTGGTAATGCCTGGTCGCCAAGCCACGGCCCCGACACATGCTCCTTCATGCGTGAGCAAGTCGATGGTAAACGTTTCATCCCAGATGGTGACGTTCTCGGTAGCCTTGGCCTTGGCGATGATCGCCCGCATCACTTCGTAGCCTGTGCTGTCGCCTAAGGCGTGCACAATGCGGCGGTGGCTGTGGCCACCTTCGCGTGTCAGAGCCAACTCACCGTTCTCGATGTCGAACTTCGTGCCCCATTCGACGAGCTTGAGGATTTCGTCCGGTGCTTCACGCACAACTTCCTCGACAATCTCCGGATCGCACAGGCCATCGCCAGCCACCAGTGTGTCGTTGACGTGGTTCTCGAACGTATCTTCCGGGCTGCGCACCCCGGCGATGCCACCCTGGGCGTAGGTGCTGTTGCTCTCGGTGATTTTGTCCTTGGTAATCACCAGCACGTCCATGTCGGTTGGTACTTCCAACGCGGCTCGCAAACCGGCAATTCCAGCGCCAATCACAAGTACATCTGTGAAGCGGTGCAGTGCCTTCTGTGTTTCAAACGAAGTGAGATAGCGGGGAGTATTCATGGCCATTCTTTGGAGGAGTGCTGCTATTCTAAGCCGATCCAACATCAGGCATCGGACACATGAAGAATCTTTGCGGTCTGCTGTTCCTTGTCTTCGCATCCTTGGCGTTTGGGCAGGAAGCGAAGAAGCCGTTCCGCTGGGGTACCGACCCTTCCGGTGGTGCGCCATTTGTGCTGCAAGGAGCCGACGGCAAGTACACCGGCTTTGAGGTAGAACTGGCCGAGTACCTGGCCAAGAAGCTGGGGCGCGAGAGCATCATGGTGGATGGCGACTGGGCAAGAATGCCAGAGCAACTCAACAAGCCGGCGGATGCGGACAAGGGCGTCGATGTCATCCTGAACGGATACGAGCTCTCGCGAGACAAGGTGGAGTTGTACGGAGTCACGCGGGCCTATTACGTCTTCGACATGCTCCTTGTTTCTCGCAAGGAAAGTGACATCTCTTCGTGGAGGGATGTGGATAACAAGCAAGTCGTAGTACTGGGCGGAACGACTTCAGAAGACCACCTTCGCAAGAATCACCCGCAGGTTGATGTGGCTACCAACACGGACGTGGCCAACGTCTTCAAACTGGTCAATGATGGCCGCGTGCCAGCCACGTTCCAAGACAGTCCGGCCTGCCTGTACTACCTGAAGGAATACCCCGATCTGCACGTTGCGGCCGAGCCGGTTCGCGGGGGGTATTACGTCATCTACTACCGTAAGACCGACAAAGAGTTGGGCGAGCAACTTGATGCCGCCATCGCCGAAGGACTTCGCGATGGCACACTCCGTCGCATCTACGAGAAGTACGGCCTATGGAACAGCAAGCAGGAAGAACTGATTGCACTTCTCGATCAGCCGTGGCCACCGGAGATCAAGGATGAGCGCGTCGAGCCGATGAAGTTCTTCGTTCAGGAATTACTCAAGGCCGCATGGATGACGGTCAAGCTCGCGCTCATCTCCTTCCCACTGGCCATGCTCATCGGCCTCGTCGTAGCAGTGGGTCGGGTGTACGGCCCGTGGTTCATTCGCATGCCATTTGGCATCTATGTGGAGATCATCCGAGGCACGCCGCTATTGTTGCAACTCTACGCGATCTACTACATGGTGGTGCCGGTGCTGCTGGTGAAGATCCACCCGGATGCCCCGCTTTACTTCGGCACCTTCGTGTGCGGGGTCATCGGCCTGGCCATCAACTACAGTGCCTACGAAGCCGAGAACTACCGTGCCGGGCTACTCGCCATCCCGAAGGGGCAGATGGAAGCGGCGTTAGCCTTGGGCATGAGTCGCTGGACAGCCATCCGCGTGATCGTCATCCCGCAGGCCTTCCGCTTGGTGATTCCACCCGTCACCAACGATTTCATCGCCCTGTTCAAGGACACCTCGGCCTGTTCCATCATCATGATTGCGGAACTGACGAAGCGCTACAACGACCTCTACAACTTCAACCGCGACTACATCGTGCAGTTGGTCTGCCTCACCGCCGGGCTGTATCTGCTGATGAGCTACCCGCTGGCACTGTTGGCTAAACTGCTTGAAAAGAAGTTGCGCAATACCTGATGCTAGAATGAATCGATTGCCCCCCTAAAGGAACTCTTCTCCATGCACTCGTTCTTGCTCTCCGCTTTGCTTCTTGCCCCTGCTGCCGAGCCGACCGACTGGAAGGCCGAGGAAGCCAAGGTCTTCACCAACATCAAGCAACTGACATCGGAGTACGTCCGCGCCGGGGAAGGCTACTTCAGCCCGGATGCAAAGTCGATCATCTTCCAAGCCGAGGAAAAGGGCACCGGCAACCCGTTTTACCAGATGTTCGTGCAGGACGTGGCCACCGGCAAAGCCGTCCGAATCAGCCCAGGAAACGGCCGCACCACCTGCGGGTACTTTCATCCCAACGGCAAGCGGGTGATCTTCAGCAGCAGTCACGAAGATCCGGACACGAAGAAACATCAGGAAGCCGAGTACAAGCAGCGTGAAGCCGATGCGAAGGCCGGGGTACGCCGGCGGTACAACTGGGACTTCGACCCGTACGTGAAGATCTACGAAGCCGACCCGGACGGCGAGAACCGCAAGTGCCTGACACCGGATGCGAAGGTGTACACTGCTGAAGCGAGCTTCAGCAGCGATGGCAAGAAGATTGTCTACAGTGCTGGCAACGCTGGTGATGTGCAGATCTATGTGATGGATGCCAATGGCAAGAACCCCAAGGCCATCACCACCGCGAAGAACTGCTACAACGGCGGGCCGTTCTTCAGCCCGGATGGCACAAAGGTGATCTTCCGCAGCGATCGTAAGGAAAAGGATCGCCTGCAACTCTACGTGGTCAACGTGGACGGCACCGGTGAGATGGCACTGACCAACGATGATAAGTGGGTGTACTGGGCACCATTCTGGCACAAAGATGGCAAGCACATCATCTACACTGCTGCCGACCACGGCGACGAAAGCAAACGCCCGAACTACGACCTCTACTGGATGAACATCGAGACCAAGAAGACCACCCGCCTCACCTTTGCACCGGGGCAGGATGTGCTGCCTGTGTTCAGCCCGGACTACAAGAAGGTCATGTGGACGAGCAGCCGGGATGGTCGCAGCCCAACGCAGTTGTACATGGCGGACTTTACTTTGCCGAAGGAGTAACACCAGGGATTGGCACCGGGAAGTTGGCGTTCTCCGCCACTTCCTTCTTCAGAAGAGCTTCAATTTTCTCGATCTCGGCTTGGCTGGATTTGGCCAAGTCGATCTTCTCACCGGGGTCGGTGGCGAGGTTGTAAACTTCCCACGGCCCTGGTGTTTTTGTCTTCAGCTTGGTGCGCACGAACTTCTTGTTCCCATCAATCACCGCCACTTGCCCCTGCGTTTCGGGGAAGACGTAGATCATCGGCTTCTTCCGTACGAATGGTTTGCCTGTCGTGAGCGTCGGCCACAGGCTTTCGCCATCGAGACCCTCCGGCGTTTTCTGCGATGTGGCGTCCATGAGTGTGGTGAACCAATCGGCGAAGTAGCATGGACTATCGTTCGTGGTACCCGGCTTGATCACATTGGGATATTTCACAATCATCGGCACCCGGATGCCACCTTCGTACACCGAGCCCTTGAAGCCACGCAAACCGGCAGTGCTGTTGAAGAACTTCGCATCAACCCCGCCAACGTTAAACTGCTTCTCGGTTCCGCTGGGCATGGTTGTGCCGTTGTCGCTGCTGAAAATGACCAGTGTGTCATCTTTGACACCGGCCTTGTCGAGAGCTTTCAGCACTCGACCGACGTAATTGTCGAGGTCCGAGATCATGGCGGCGTAAGCAGCCCGTGGGCGGGGATGTGGGGTGTAGCCATTGCCTCCGTGGTACTGCACGTCGTCCCATTCTTTGGGGAATTTGTTGACAGACTCTTCAGGTGGATGCATGGACACATGTGGTTCGATGAATGGCAAATACAAGAAGAAGGGCTTCGCTTTGTTCTTGTCGATGAACGCCTCGGCTTCTTCGATCATCAACTTCGGTGCGTATTGTTCGCCTTGATAGTCACTCAGTTTCACATCGCCTTCGACGACTTTGGGATGCCCGTTGATCGGCTTTTTGTTGATCGTCACCTTCTCGGCATTGCGCCAGAGGTAAGGCGGGAAATAGCTATGGGCCACGGCTTGGCAGTTGTACCCGAAGAAGTATTCGATGCCCTTTTTGCTCGGGTCGCCCGTGCTGCCGACGGGGCCAAGCCCCCACTTGCCCATCGCCCCGGTGGTATAGCCAGCCTTCTGAAGCAACATGGGGAAGGTGACGGCACTTGCGCTGAGTGGAATTTGCCCTTCGGTGAACTCGGGGAATTTCGTCTTGGCTTGGATGTTCCCGCGAACCTCGGCATGGCCGAGGTGTAACCCGGTCATCAGCACACACCGCGAAGGTGCACACACCGGAGCTCCACAATATGCCCTTGTGAAGCGCATGCCATCCTTCGCCAACGCATCGATGTTCGGCGTGGGTATTTTCTTCTGGCCGTAACAACCAGTTTCGCCCCAGCCGAGGTCATCGGCCAAGATGAAGACGATGTTTGGCTTCTTCGGGGAGTCACCCCAAGTGAAGGAAGTCAACAGGATCAAGGCGACGATGCACCGCATGACGTTATCCTTTCATCGCTTCTTTCATGTCCCGCACGGCTTGCACCATACCCACAAGCATCGCCCGGCTCATGATACTATGACCGATGTTGAGCTCTTCGACACCGGGGATGAGCACAATCGGCTGCACATTGTGATAGTTCAATCCGTGGCCCATGTGAACGTGCAGGCCCAGCTCCACGGCACGTGCTGTGGCGGTTCGGAGTTTTTCCAACTCGCGTAATTGGACCACACCCTTCGTGTCGGCATACGTGCCGGTGTGGAACTCGATGGCCTGAGCGCCGAGTTGTTTGCTCATCTCGACTTGCTTGATGTCGGGGTCGATGAAGAGTGACACTACGATGTCGCTGGCAAGCAAACGATCGATGGCGGGCTTCAAACTGGCCTGCTGGCCGATCACATCCAAGCCACCTTCGGTCGTCAATTCCTGGCGTTTT
Source organism: Gemmatales bacterium (assembly GCA_038230995.1). GTDB lineage: Bacteria > Planctomycetota > Planctomycetia > Gemmatales > Gemmataceae > JALHQU01. The sequence continues at coordinate 51,647 of JBBRME010000001.1, read as the reverse complement.
TCCGGCACCAGCGTGGCTTCGTCGGGCTTCACGCGCACCGCAATATCTACGATCTCTTGGTAGCAGGCCATCTCCAAGTTCAATCGCACAGGCACAGTCTGCTTCAGGATCTCGACATCGCGATCCTGAATGTGTCTTCGATCTTCACGCAAATGAATGGTGATGCCGTCGGCCCCACCGAGGATGGCCAAAACCGCAGCGGCCACCGGGTCGGGTTCGTAAGTTCGCCGGGCTTGGCGAACCGTAGCGACGTGGTCGATATTCACACCCAAGCGGATCATCTTGTATTCCTCATTATCGTTTCGCGCTGTGTCCCCAAACCACAGCCTGCAAGTACACCGTACCCGTGGTTTCCGATGTTTTAACCGGCAGGCTCGTGAGAACAGACAATGTGTTGTCGTTCGATTTTAGCTCGATAATCTTGCTCGTTTCCTTCGGTATTAAGAGAAGCATCACACCGGGGTGGTCATTACCGGTCGCTTTCTTGCTCAATTTGACGATGTCGTTCGCAGCCAATGATTCTGTTTTCGTGTCGGCTTCCACAGGGCTGAGAAGTAGGAACTCCGTGCTGGGTGCAGTGTCTTTGTGGTCGCCTGTGTCCGGTTGAAAGCCAAGCCGAAGCGTATAGACACCGACGGGTATTGTTTGCTTGCGGTAGTCGACCCACGGTTGTTCCAACTGCAGCAGGCCAATGATGCTACCTTCCGTCCACTCACGGTAGGTCAGGCCGTTCTTGATTTGGTCGTTGCTTGCCGTGCTACTGATGTTCTGCACGGGCCAGAGTTTCATAACGCCAGAGTTGTTCTCATCGTTGATCGTGATGGAATCGGCTTGCAGTGTTTTTTTGATGTCGGCACTCACACCACTTGGCAGATCGGCCTTGGCCGTCTTCACTGTGTACTTCGGTGCGTCGGCCAAGCATTGTCCGGCAAGTAGCAGCACCATGAGTGCAGCGAGTGATTGACACCTGGGCCTTTGACCCAGGCTATCCTGTTTCGGCCCGTTGGGCCTCTTGGATTTCAGGGCCAAAGGCCCGTGACAGTTTAGCCTAGGCCAGCGGCCTAGGTCATGCTTTTTCATTCCACATCCTCGATGATCAACTCGCCGGTTCTGACCTCACCGTTAGCGTTCGACTGCCAGTAACTCCCAGACTCGACATGCAGCCCAGTGAGCCAGCCGTGTTCTTTGTAGCTGCCGGTGTCGATGCATACGGTGGTTGGCCAAGCCATCGGCACTCCGCTGTTTTGCCGGGTGTGCCCACAGATCAGCGTCTTGCCCGATTGATGTTTCACCGGCACGGACATGAACTCCCAGAACAGGTGGAATTCAGGCTGTTCTTCGAGTTCAGTGTTGGGTTCGAGATTAGCGTGCGCGAAGATGTGCGTGTCGGCTTCTAGAAAATCGTACAACTCGTCATCGAGGAACTTCCAGTGTTCTTCGGGGATCGACTCCATACCCACTCGACCAGCCACGGCATAGGACGCTAGAGTCTCAGCGCCACCCACCAGCATCCAGTTCTGTCGATCATCACGTTCGCTTCTTGCCCTACACATCATCAGCTCGTGATTCCCGCGCAAACAGATCATCTGCAATTGCGGCTTCCACGAAATCAGCCGATCCAGCACTCCTTTGCTATCCGGCCCACGATCCACATAGTCGCCGAGGAACACCAACACATCTTCGGCCGTCGGCTGCATGGCGTGCATCAACGCATCCAGCGCGCTGCTGTTGCCGTGTATGTCGCCGATGGCCAGAGTTCTCACGCTCATTTGCTCCCAGTGTTGGCCAAGTCCCAAACCAGCACATTGGTATCGTAAGAGCTATGAATTGATCGACGCGCTGAAACTATTCAATGGTTGCCAGCAACCCCTGCAATTCACCCAGAGCATGGAGTGCTTGCGGAGTTCCGGCCCGGCGTGCCGACGCGATGCCTTGCTGGAGAACCGGCACAGCTTCGGTGTCTCGCCCCAAGCGTTGTAGGGCTTGGCCACACATCAGAAACGCCGGGATGTACGGTGCTTGTGGATCAAGTTGGATGAGATCTTGCAGGACTTGCACGGCAGCGGAGTCGTCGCCAAGGCTGCTGTGCTCCATAGCCAAGCCGTAGCGCAGGAACGGGTCGTTCGGCTCGTCGGCCAGCATGGCTTCGATCTGCTGCATTCGCTTGGACGTGGCCATGATCTTCTCCTAACCCGGCGCAGCATAACGGCGATGGGAGTACCCATCGCCGGTTACGTAGTAAAACTGTCCGCCTACTTGCGGTGACGAATCTTTGCACGCATCCGACGCTTCTTGCGACCCACCTTGCGACGACCTTTGCCACCTCGTGCCATCAGTACGCTCCTGAACGTCGAACAATCGTGGAAGGAATCATGAAGAAACAGCATGTTATCGGGCCAATGCCTGCTGACAAGGCGGATGACGGAAACCGTAGGTGGGTGCCGTCCTTCTTGATTCCGAAGCTAAGTGAAGACGCGTGAGCTGCCAGGTGCTGCGTCAGTCGATTAAATTGAGATCTGCTTGTAGCGGTTATCTCTCGATTGGCCGTTTCCTATAAACAACTCCCGGTCGAAACTGAAATTGCACGACCCCAAACTACTTGTGTGATGAATCATTTGGTGGGGTTCTGGTTTTGCTTTCAAAACACTCACCCCGTCAAATTAGGGCACAGATTGCGTGCAGATGGTGATAAAGTACAACTTCGCCACTCCACATGCTGAGCTTGAACTTGCTGCCGTCGATGGCCAAGATACGCGCGCTGTAGGGGATGCCTGGCCCTGTTTGGATTTTTTTGGCAGCAGAGAAAGAAGAATGACAAATCATACTGCCAGTATTCCTGTGGGGTATTCGTACCCAGCAACGGCGGCTTGGTTCACCGCTGGAGGAGCCGTCACGGCTATCTTCTCTGGCTCGCTCGCTATGTTGGCAAAGAACGCACGACTGCTCGAAGTGCTGATGATTGGCATGCTTGTTCCCAGCTTCACTTGGGTCGTTCAACTGAGTGCTTCGGCCGTAGGACTCTCGTCTGAGCGGCGGCGGCTTTATTGGGGCGACCTCGGCCGAATCTGCATGCTCGGCTCGGTAGCGCTACTTCCTGCAGCGATTTTGAACCTGTGTTGGTCATCCGTATCAATCTGGTGGTCTGCAGCAAATGTCTTAGCCAGTGTGGCTCTGATGGGGATAGACCTTTTCCGAAGGTCCGCCCGACACAAAATCGCTGCTGGTTGGCCACTCAGTTGGTGCCTCACGATCACGATCAACATGGGGTTGTTCTTGTGGTCGAGTTGGCACTGGTGGTAAGCCGTCACTTCTAGATCGCTCGTCGAGCCCAAGCTTTAGGGTGAATGATGCGGCGTAGTGCTCGAACCCTACCGAGCTATATGTTACTCGTGTCTGATGATGACACGGAGTTTCGCCCATGATCGAGTTCCTCTCCGAACATCTGCCTGAGTGGTTGGTCGCAGTCACGGCGGCGGGGATTTACGCCGGGGTGCTGGTTGGCTTCGTGGGGCTCGCGGCGTTTCTGTACATCTGGGCGGAACGCAAGGTGTCCGCACGGATACAGGATCGCTTGGGGCCGACCCGTGTTGGGCCATTTGGCTTGCTCCAGAGTTTGGCCGATGGCATCAAGCTCATCACGAAGGAAGACACGGCACCGGATGCCGCCGACAAGTTTCTCTTCCGCATCGCACCCTATCTCGCCTTTGCGGCCAGCTTCACTGCTTTCGTGGCCATCCCGTTTGCACATGGCTTCGTGCCGCAATCGCTGAACATCGGCGTGTTCTTCGTGCTGGCCGTGCTCAGTAGCGAAGTGTTCGGCGTGTTGCTGGCGGGGTACTCGTCGGGCAGCAAATGGAGCCTATTTGGTGGCATCCGCGAGGCGGCCCAAGTGGTGAGCTACGAGGTGCCACGCAGCCTGTGCGTGCTGGTGCCGGTGTGTGTGTACGGCTCACTCAGCCTGACTTCCATGGCCGAGCAACAGCAGGGGTTCCTGAATCGTTGGATGGTGTTTCACGACCCGTTCAACTTCGTGGCGTTCTTCGTGTTCTTCATCACCGCCACGGCGAGTTGCAAGCGGGCACCGTTCGACCTGGCCGAAGCCGAGAGCGAGTTAGTGGCCGGGTTCCATACCGAGTACAGCGGCTTCCGCTGGAGCGTGTTTTTTCTCGCCGAGTACGCCAGCATGTTCGCGGTGAGCGGGCTGGCCGTGCTGTTGTTCCTCGGCGGTTGGCACACGGGATTCCTTCCGTTCGAGCCTGCCACGCAGTTCGGCTTCTGGTTGGGGAACTTGCTCAGTGCCACGGTGTTCATCGCCAAGGTGTCGATGCTTGTCGTCGTGATGATGTGGGTGCGCTGGAGCCTGCCCCGCCTGCGGATCGATCAGGTGATGATGACGTGCCTGAAGTACTTCCTGCCCATTAGTTGCGGGTTGTTGGTCGGCGTTTGTGTCTGGCAACTTTATGTTGCCCGCTGGGTGGGGCCGTGGGTTTCCATCGTGTTGACTTGTAGCAGCGGTCTGTTCATTACGATGGTTTTGGTGAAAGCAACGTTTGGCACAGGTGTGGCCCCACGCGGTGCCGGGTTACATGGCGCGTGGGAGAAGCCAGCTTAGATCACCCGCATGAACGCAGCCTTCAGGTAGCGACCTTCCGGTACGTGCGACAGAAAAGGATGATCCGGTGCGGCGCCGCTAATCTTGAAGATCTGAATCTCGCGTTGGGCCTGCCACGCTGCACGGCGGAGCATCTCTAGAAAGTCCGGCTCGCTCACCAAGCCGGTACAACTGCAACTCAGCAGTACGCCGCCGGGCTTCACGGCCATCATGGCCAGCTTGTTCATGTCGAGGTATTTCTTGAGCGCCCCCAGTACGTCGTCCCGGTCACGGGTGAGCTTGGCGGGGTCGAGAATGATGGTGTCGAACTTCTCGCCGTTCGGGCGGATGTCACGCAGCCAGGTGAACAAGTCGGCCTGCACGAAGCGAACGTCGGCCTTGTTCAACTTGGCGTTTTGCTTAGCGAGTTCCAGCACGGTTTCATCTAGATCGACGCCGATCACTTCCTTGGCATTTCCCTTGGCGGCGGAGTAAATGCTGAACCCACCGGAGTTGCAACAGAGGTCGAGCACGCGGCCACCGGCCACGAGTCCGCTCAGTATCAGTCGGTTATCGCGTTGATCGACGAAGAAGCCGGTTTTGTGCTTGCTACCGGGCGCCACGCGGAACTTCAGGCCGTGTTCTTCAATCAGGAACGGCGGTGGCGGAACCGGGGCGTGGCAGTCGAAACTCTCCTGCTTGCCGACGTGTTCCTCGGCGAAGTAATACAGATCTGCGTCGGGGAAGTGTTGTTTGAGTGCAGCGAAGATGTGCGAACGCTGGCGGAACATGCCGGAAGAGAAGAACTCCACCACCAGCAAGTTGGCGAAGCGATCAACAATCAATCCGCTGAGGCTGTCGGCTTCGGAGTGAATGAGCCGGTACGCATTGGTGATGCTGTCGAGTTTCAGCACATCCCGCCGCAGGGCGAGTGCCTGACCGATGCGACTGGCGAAAAATGCCTCGTCAATCGGCTGGTTCTTGTCGGTGGTGAGGATGCGCAAACCAATGCGACTGTGGCCGTTGAAAAAGCCCCGGCCGACCCATTCGCCACTGCGGTCTTCGACATCGACGACTCCGCCGTTTTGAATCTTGTGGATCGGCCACTCGATCATCTTCTGGAACACCCACGGGTGCGCAGATCGTCGCTCGATCTTGAGGCGAACAACAGGCAGGGGCTCGGCGGGTGGCGTTGTGGGTGTCATGAACGTGAGTGTATTGCGAACCCGTGTCGGGGGGCAGGCCGTCTTGTAGGTTATCGGTTCCGAAAGTGCGTTGAGGTTCGTCATGCTTGTTCCGTTGAATTGGCTCCGCGAATACGTTGAACTACCGAAGAACCTAGGCGAGTTGGTCGAACGACTGACGTTGGCGGGGTTGGAAAGCCCCGGTGTGCGGGTGGTGGGGCTGCCTGTGCCGGATGGCGTGCGGGTGAAGCCGGACGACGCGGGGCTGGTGTGGGAACGCGAGCAGGTGGTGCTGGCCAAGGTGCTGAAGATCGAGAAGCACCCGGATGCGGACAAGCTCAAGCTCGTGACGGTGGACTACGGGGCCGCCGAGCCGAAGACCGTGGTGACCGGTGCGCCGAACATTGCCCCCGGCCAAAGTGGCATGAAGGTGGTGCTGGGCCTGCGTGGAACCAAGTACTACTACCAGGACAAGGACGGCAAGAAGGGCATCTTCACGCTGGAGCCGAAGGCACTGCGGGGCATCATGAACGATGCCATGTGCATGTCGAACTACGAACTCGGCATCGCCGAGGATCACGATGGCATCATCCTTCTAGATGACGCCGACCCAGCACCCGGCACACCGATGCAGGACGTGCTGGGCGATGTGATCGTGGAACTGGACGTGCTGCCGAACATGGCGCGCTGCCTGGCCTTGCTGGGTATTGCCCGTGAAGTCGCGGCCCTCACCGGGGCCACGGTGAAGGAACCCAAGCCGAGCTATCCGACGAGCGGAAGTGTCACCGGCAAAGTAACGATCCAGATCGACGATGCTACACTGTGCCCGCGTTACAGTGCCACGATCATCGAGAACATCACCGTTGGTACCTCGCCACGTTGGATGCAGAGCCGCTTGCAATCCGCCGGGATGCGGGGTATCACCAACGCGGTGGACATCACCAACTACGTGATGCTGGAGTATGGCCAACCGCTGCATGCTTTCGACTACGACGTGCTGGTGAAGCGGGCCGGTGGCAAAGCCCCCACTGTTATCGTCCGCCGGGGCAATGCCGGTGAGAAAATGGTGACGTTAGATGGCGTGGAACGCACACTATCGCCAGACAACCTGGTGATTGCCGATACCGCCGGGGCCATCGCACTGGCAGGGGTGATGGGCGGGCGTGACACTGAGGTGTCAGCGGAGACGAAGACGATCCTGCTGGAGTCCGCGGCGTTCGATGCTGTCAGCGTTCGCAAGACGGCCCGGCAGTTCAACCTATTCAGCGAAGCGAGCACCCGCTTCAGCAAGGGCATCCATCCGGAGGTGGTTCCACTGGCCGCCGCACGCGCCGCCGAGTTGTTCCACAAGCATGCCGGTGGATCGGTGCTGGCTGGGGTCGTGGAGAGCTACCCTGCCCCGCTGCCTGTGCAGAAAGTGGAACTCAACCGCAACGAGATTGAGCGCCTGCTTGGCGTGAGCGTGCCGGATGGCGAAGTGGAACGGGTGCTGCTGGCGCTGCAATTCAAACTCGATGCGACGCCGTGGGGTTGGACGGTGACGGTGCCACCGAACCGGTTGGACATCCAAGCCGGGGCGGCGGACATCATCGAAGAACTGGCCCGCATGAGCGGGTACGACCGCTTGCCCGGTCGGCTGTTGGCCCAGGAAATGCCTACGCCAAAGGGTAATCGAGAACTGGAACTCGAACACAAGACCCTCGACATCCTCGTGGTCAGCGGGTTGAGTGAGTGTATCACGTACAGCCTGAACTCGTTCGACGCCGAAGCCAAACTGCACCCAGTGCCAAAGGTCGATGACAACGCGGTGACACTACTCAATCCGCTGTCGCCGGAACGCGGCATGATGCGGCGGACACTGCTACCGGGATTGCTGGACGTTGTTGCCCGCAACTTGCAGAACACGGAACGTGTGGCCTTCTTCGAGTTGGGCTGCGTGTTCCTGCCCGATGGCAAGAACTTACCGATGGAACCAAAGCGTCTGGCCATCGCGCTGAGCGGGCGTCGCGGTGTGACTTCATGGGATGAGCACGCCAAGCCGCCGATGATGGACGTGTTCGACCTGAAAGGCGTCATCGAGCAACTGCTGGCCGGGTTGAACATCCCCTCTGCAATTTACGCCGCCGCTAAGCATGTGCCGCACTTGCATCCCGGCCGCTCGGCGCTGGTCACTGTCAACGGGGTGTCACTTGGCACACTCGGTGAACTTCACCCGAAAGTGGCCAAGGCGTTCGAGCTAACTGATCGTTCGGTGCTGGTGGCGGAACTGGATTTGGATGCCGTGTTCGCTGCCATCCCCACTCGCAAGGCGTACGTACCGTTCAGCACGCTGCCTGCTGCGAAGAGAGATGTGGCCGTGATCGTGGAAGAGTCGTTGAGTTCTGAACGAGTGCTGGCGGAACTCAAGGCTGCTGGTGGTGAGTTGCTCACCGAGGCTACCTTGTTCGATGTGTATCGCGGTGAGAGCATCCCCGCTGGCACGAAGAGCTTGGCGTATGCGTTGACGTATCAGCCCAAGGAAAAAACGCTGACGGATAAGGAGATCGACAAGGCCCACTTGAAGATCGAAAGCCGGCTCAAGCATGTGCTCAAAGCCAGCATCCGTGGGAAAGATTGATGTGCGGCTCGGCAGGAGCCTCACCCTCCCAAAACCTCTCTGCTGGGAGGGCGAACCTCCCGGTGAGCCATTGATACTACCCGTTCGTGTAGAACTCGGAGCTAGCCAGCAACCGCTCTTGCACTTGCACGATGTGGTACGGCGAACTGAACCAGGCGTTGATCTCCGCAACCACGGGGTTGCGGTGGAGGAACGTCTGGTACAGGCCGGTAATCTTCGAGCCGAACGACTCGGCAGAACGCAAGATGTTGAACGCCACACCAAAGCGACCAAGTGCTGGAAGCTGGGCGTTCCAACCGGTCACTTCACTCGCCGATGCGGTGCGACCCATCAGGTTCACGTACAGCGTCTGCACGATGTCCGTCGGCGAATTGTTGGCGAACTCCACAGAACCCACAAGTCGGGCTTGCACTTCTTCAAGTGACGTTCCACTGCGGATCAGCGTCGCCCAGTTGTTCACTTCCGTAGCTCCGGCAGTCCGCTTCAAGTACTTCGCGTAATACCCTTGCAAGGTGCGGTTGAGTGACTCCGTGCTGTACAGGATGCCCTTGGCTACACCCGTCAAACCTTGGCTTGGCAGGGTGTTCACCCAGCCATCCAACTCGGCGATGCTACCGGTACGACCGAGGATTTTCGTGTAGTACGTCTGTACTGCTGACCGGTTGGCACTCAGTGCATTTGTCGTGTTCACCAAGGCGGTGGTGTTGTTGTCAGCTCCATCATTGATGACGGAAGCTGGCGTGACACCCGGGCTGAAGTTATTGAACTGAGCCTGAATGATACCGTTGGTGTTTGCTTGAGTGACGATCGCAAAGCGAGTGCCACCGTAGTTACGGAAGTTGTTGCCGCCTGCGCTGCTACCCAGCGTAGTGGTGCCACCGCCGAGGTCGATCACGCCATTGTCCGGCGCGGCCGCAGATACCTTGTTGATGGCGACGCCGACGAGATTGTTTGTGAAATCGTTACCATCAACCATCACGTTCATGGTGCCGTTAACACCGCGAACGGTGCTCAGGCCGAAGGCCGTGCTGCCCGCGTTGATGATGTTGTTCGAGATGCGCGTACTTAGCACAAAGTTCGTGGCATTACTTGACGTGTTGTCGACAAAGATGCCATAGTCGCCACTGGTGAAAATCGAGTTGTTGGCAATCACCACGTTGGCCGAACTGCCGATGACGCCGATGGCAATCTTGTTGCCGTTGGCCCCGCTGGTGATGGTGTTGTTTGTCACCGTTACGCCGTTGGTGTCTTGCAAGCGGATGGCGAACGGTTCATTGGTGCGGAAGGTGTTACGGTCGATGATGTCGTTCGTGACAGTGGTGCCGTCGTTGTTTCCGCTGAGGAACACACCGCTGGTAATCGTATTCGATTGAAGGATGTTGCCGCCCGAGAGATTCGCCGTCGTCAATTCAAAGAATCGAAAGATCTGACTGTTCGTGATGGTGGCCTTACCGCCGTTCACCACCACGTCGCCCAGATTCATGTTGTTCATCTGCACCGTGGTGATGCCCACGTTGATGCTGTACTTCGCCAGGGCAAGATTAAGGAACGCAGGGTCACCGGTCACGATCAATGGCTTGCCGATGTACACCGCAGCGGCATCAGGAGTCGTACCAGCACGAATCACGATGGTGTCATTGTTTGCTGCCGCCGTTACTGCCGCGGTCAACGTGAATTTATTCGTCGCGTCTTCCGTTTGTGTCGTCGGGACAACGTTGATGACTGCTGGAACTTCTCGCCCTTCGAGAGATTCCAACCGTAAACTCGTTCGTCGCTGGCTCGTCATAACAGTGTCCCATCCTAGTGTGAAATCAAGCAACATGGATTATCCGAAAGACTGTTCAACGACGCTAGTGGAGTTTGCCGGGGGCACGCCACCGTTGGAAGACGACCGCAGAGTGATAAACTCATACTTTTGCTTTCGCTCACGGAATTGTCGCTGCCATGCTGCTGTTGAGTTGCACCAATGTTGCTCGTGGGTATGACGCTACTCCGCTGTTTGAAGACGTGACCTTCGAGTTGCATGTCGGGGAGCGTGTAGGGTTTGTCGGCCCCAACGGTGCAGGGAAGACAACGCTCATCAAGGTGCTGGCCGGCATTGATGAAACCGAATCCGGCGAGGTGAAGCTGCACGCCGGGGCACGCCTGGGATTGCTTCAGCAGGTAGCTCATTTTCCGCCGGGGCGCACGCTGTTTGCGGAAGCGAAGAGTGCCTTCGATGAACTCATGGAAACGCAGAATGAACTTGTGCGAGTAGCGGAAGAGATGGGCCACGCCACACCGGACCAACACAAGATTCTCGCTGACAAGTTCGACCGGCTGAACGAAATCCTGGCCAACAACGATGCCTACTCCCTTGATCATAAAGTGGAGGACATCCTCACCGGGTTGAGCTTCAAGAAGGAAGACTTCCATCGCGAGATCGTGAGTTTCAGCGGTGGCCAACAACGCCGAGTGCTGCTGGCGAAAATGCTACTGAGCGCACCCGACGTGATGCTGCTCGACGAACCCAGTAACCACTTGGACATCGACACCACACGCTGGCTCGAAGAGTACCTCGCCCGGCAACCGCAGGGGATGATCATCGTCAGCCACGACCGCTATTTCCTCGACAAAGTCACCAATCGCACTTTCGAACTGCACAACCGCAAAGTGAATCTGTACCCCGGCAACTTCAAGCAGTACGTGCGACTGCGCGATGAGAAGTACGATCGCGAAATCAAAGAGTTTGAAGCCCAACAAGAGTACATCGGCAAGCAGACCGACTACATCAAACGGGCCAACTACGGTCAACTGGCCAAGCAAGCCCAGAGCCGCGTGAAGGTACTCGACAAGTTGGAACGGTTCGAGAAGCCGACGAAGGTACAGGGGCCGGACATCGGTTTTGTGGACGTCGCGCGAAGTGGCGATCAAGTGTTCACCGCCGAGGATCTCACCAAGAGCTACGGCACACTGCAACTTTTCAAAGATCTGAACTTTGTGGTGAAGCGTGGTCAGCGTCTGGGCATCATGGGGCCGAACGGCTGCGGTAAGACCACCCTGCTACGGATGATGCTGGGCGATGAAACACCCACCAACGGCAGCATCCGCCGTGGGCACCTCGTATTCCCCGGTTATCTCGATCAGCACCTGAAACTTCTGCCCGAAGATGAGCCAACCATCCGCGCCATCTGGCCGGAACCCGACCCGGAACACACCGAAGAAAAGATGCGGAAGCTGCTGAGCCGCTTCGGCCTCACCGGCGAGTTGATCTATCGCCCAATCAAGCAACTCAGCGGGGGCGAACGCAGCCGGGCGGCCTTGGCCAAGCTGACGGTGCAAGGCACGAATGTCCTGATCCTAGACGAACCCACAAACCACCTCGACATCTGGGCATGTGACTCTCTCGAAGAAGCTCTCAAGGCCTACGAGGGAACCTGCATCGTGGTCAGCCATGACCGTTACTTCCTCAACCGTGTGGCCGACTTGCTGATTGTGTTTGAACCGAGTGGCCGAGTAGAAGTTGTCTATGGCAATTACGACACCTACGAGCTACTTCGACGCGGGCGCGAGAAAGCTGGGTACAACGAGCCGGAAGCTTCAGCGACGGGCAAGACGCAAACCGTCGATGACGCTTCCGGCTCGTTAGTAAGTAAGCCAGCCGCAAAGTCGGAACGTCGCAAACGCAAGTATCCCTTCCGCAAGTCCGTCGACATTGAACTCGACATCGCCAAGCTGGAAGCGAAGATCACTGATCTGGAAGCCGCCCTGCTCACGCCAGAGGTGTACAAAGACGGCGAGAAAGTGAAGCGCACCATGGCCGACGCCGAAGAAGCGAAAGACCTCCTCGCCGACACCTACGAGCACTGGGAAGAAGCCGTGGAGTTGAATGGGTAGTTTGGACGACTGTTTATGAATCTTCAGCCGGCGGATGAGTTCCAAGTCGTATCAGGAGTTCACGAAGTGCAAGCCTGTGTTGGGTGTTCATATTAAGAGCACGTATGGTTGCTCGGCCAATCTGTGTACGCCCTTGCAACTGAGCACCAGACCAAATGAAATGACGAGACCATCTCTGCAAACGCGGGTTGAAAAGCCTCACGATGTTGCCGCTTACGTCATCGACGCTCGCCAAGTTTGGCCCTTTCGACTCATTACATGCGTGGCAACTCCACGCGAGGTTTTCAAGCATGGTTAACCCACCATGTTGCCTGGCGATGATGTGCTCGATGTGAAAAGCAAGGTATGGTTCGTCGTCTTCATGCATCTTGCAATACTCGCAGCGATGCCGGGCACGCATTTGCACAAGACGTCGATCATCGCTCGTCATGAGTCCTGATTCGCCAGTAGGAGACGTGCCTGAGCTTGCAAACACGCAATCATGCTGCCGGCAAGAATGCAGGAGTGGTATTCATCTTTCTCGGCAAGACTTAACATCCCCTCGTTGGCTTTGGATGCAAGCAATGCAACTCGCTTCTGAACAGCTGCATCAGCTTTAACACCGATCAGACTCTGTGCAAAATCCACCGTCAGCCTTTGACTCAGTGGCCTAAGGAACTCGTTCATCAGCGGTGCCGAGAGTGCGGTTGTCATGATGACAGTTTACTTCCCCTTCCAGAGAAGTTCCACCACATACGCCTCCGTGGAGTGATCGATGCTGATGCCGACTTCACCGGCGGTGCGGAGGATCTTGGCGAGGTCGTTGAGTTGGGCCTTGGCTTCGCCCAAGCTCAACCCCGTGTTAAGCACTTGTGTACTGAGTGAGCGTTCGGGCCGGGCCAGCAGGGCGGTGGCGATGCCATCGCCGGTGATGCGGTTACGCCACACCACCGGGCTGCACGCCTTGGGGTCGATAGGCTTCTTGAGTTCGGGGATCAAGTCCTTGATGAGATCCGGCGAGGTGGCAAGCAACAGCGAGTCGTTCACCACGGCGAAGCTGGGCACGAAGTTGAAGCGGAAGTTGGTCGGGTCGTCGGCATACGGTTTCGTTTCGCTGAAGTAGTAGCTCACAATGTCCACGTCGTCGTGCTTGGTTTCCTTCATGCTCCAGGTGTAGGTGGAACTCGCCAACGCCATCGCAGTACGGATGGTGGTGTTCATCTTCGCGCCGAATTTGGGATCACGCATCGAGGTCACAAGGGCCATCTCGGGCAGCGGGTAGTCGGCCACCTGCTTGTAGTGGTTCTTGCCGCGTTCGGTCATCACAAAGCGATGATGCGGGCCGCTCATCTCCAGCAGTTTGCCGAACGTTGTGCCGGGTAGCAGCTTCGAGATTTGCTTGTCGGCCTCTTCAAACTGAGTGCGGATCTCGTCGTTCAATAGCCGCTTTCGATCCGTCCAAAGCGTGGCAATGTCGAGGTAGAAGCTCTGCGAGTAGAACGCACCGGGCACATTAAGAATAGGCAGGCTACCGGGCACGTCGGCCTTCATGGGTACGTGCAGCGCCAGTTCTTCAGGTAGGTCGGCCCGTTTGGCAGGTAGCTTCACGGTGAGCTTGAGGGCATCGGCTTGCTGAAACAGACCAACTGAGATGAAGTTGGCCCGACGTGCTGCATCGACGCTGCTGCCGATCACCACGGTCTGCAGGATTTCCTTCTTCGTCGCGGCGAAGAAGTCCTTCGCGGCTTGGGTTTGCTTGAGTTGATCAAGGTCGTACCAGAGCCAAGCCAGTGGGTCGCCACCCTGCAGTTTCTTCGCTGACAACACGTTGTCATTGGCCAGCACTCCTTTGCCTTCACCCTTCAGCAGCTTGCCGATGGCCTTCCCCGCTTCCTTGTTATTTGTGATGATAATCGTCGTTCCCATTTGTGCGGTGAGAAACTCACCACCGTCGAAATAGCGAATGTTCCCTTCCGTCTTGGGTTCGATTTTGGCCTGCGGGGCATCGCGTTGAACTTCTTCTTCCACGGTGGCCAGTAGGGCATCCCACAACTCAGCCACTCGCTTCTCGTCCTTCCCTTCAAGTATGAGCACTAGCGGGGCGGGGTCCTTCCCCGTGACAGTACCGAGCGCGATGCCGTTGCTGCCGAGGTCGTCCAACACGCTAGGCCACTTGGCCCCAAGTTTTTTCTCGACATGAGCCAGCAGTTGAAAGCCACGCTTGAAGTTCGTGGACTCCAGTACTTCCTTGAGTTGCGGTAGTTGTGCGTATTGCTTGAAGAACTTGTGCTCAGTGATGGCTTCTGCGAAGGCCCTTGGTTTCTCGATCTTGAAGACGAGATTGGCCTGACTGGGGACGTACCGCAATGGATCGGCAAGCGAAACAGAGGCGGCAGCCACAAATGCCAAAGTGAGAAGGCCTAATCGCATGGGAAGTACCAGCACGGGGGACTGCATTTTCTACCCGGCTGGCACGATCTGAGTTTCAGCGATACCGCTTGGTGATGGCAGGAATGAGATACTCCGCGAAGGCGGTGTCGAGATCAAACTTCGGGTTCAGGCCCCAATCGGCTCGTGCAGCGGTGTCGTCCACTTCGGCGGGCCAACTGCGAACAATGGCAGCACGCTTGGCATCAAGCTGATAGGTCATCTCGGCTTTGGGGAACGCCCGGCGGACGATGGCTTCGATCTCATCAGCACGCGGGGCAAAAGCACTGATGTTGTAAACCACCCGGCTGAGCGATGCCTTGGGTGCGGCCACCAGCTTGAGAATGGCATCCACCGCGTCGGGCATGGCCATGAACGGGATGCGGGCCTCCGGCTCTACAAAGCAGGCATAAGGCTTGGCACTGGCTGCGGCGTGCAGCATCTCCGGGGCATAGTCCGACGTACCACCGCTGGGCACGGTGTCGGCGGAAATCAAACCGGGGAAGCGGATGCAGCGGAAGTCGATCTTCCCGGCCTGCGGATCAGCGGAGAGTTGCTTGTAGTTGCGGTCATAGTACCGGCCGAGGTGTTCGCAGTACAGCTTGTTCACCCCGTACATGGTGGTGGGGATGTTGAACAAATCTTCCGGCACGCGGTTGGCTGCGGCCTTCGTTTTGGCATCAGGCAAACCATAAGCCGCGATGCTACTGGGGTAGAAGAAGGTCACCCGGCGGCCGTGGCTTTCACCTTCCTTCTGGGCGAACTCCAGCAGATTCAGCGTGCCTTCCACGTTCACGGAATGGGCCAATGCCGGGCTGAACTCGCTGCGGGTGCTTAGCAAAGCTGCGAGGTGGAACACCGTGTCCACTTCGTATTCGGAGTGGATGCGATCCAGAAGTTGCTTGTCGAGGATACTACCGGGGAACTCTTTGCGAACGAGCTTGGCCAGCTCCGGTGACAACGGGTTGACATCGAGCGTGATGATGTTCGTCTGCCCGGCGCGGTGCATCCGCTCAATCAGCCCGTGGCCCATTTCGCCACCGGCACCGGTCATCAACACGCAAGGAGTTCGGCTCATCGAAAGTCACCACTCATAGGGATGACGCTATCGTATGGCCTCATGACCAAACTTTATCGATGGTCGTCACGCTGCTTGGCAGAATCGGGTTAGGCCGACCGGTCACGTCGTACACCATTTCGTGCGGATCGAGGCCGAGGTTCTTGTACACCGTGGCCAGCACGCTCGGGTATGGGATCGGGTCGTTCTTCGCTTCCCCGGCGATGCTGTCGGTGGTGCCAATCACCTGGCCGGTTCTCATGCCGCCGCCCGCCAGCAGGCCGAAGTTCACACGCGACCAGTGGTCACGCCCGCCGTCCTTGTTGATCTTCGGTGTGCGGCCAAATTCACCCCACACCACCACGGTCACGTCGTCGCTCAGGCCGCGATCAGCGAGGTCTTCCACGAGTGCCGAGATCCCTTGATCGAAGGTCGGCAGGTGGGTGTTCATGTGCTTGAAGTGCGCTCCGTGGGTATCCCAGAAGCCGTAGCCAAGGGTCACCACGCGGGCACCCGCTTCCACCAAGCGCCGGGCCATCAGCAGTTGTTCGTTCCACAATGGGGCGCCGTCGCCTAGGTGCTTGGGGCTGCCTTTGCCGTATCGGTCGCGCAGGCGTTGCGGTTCGTTGGAAAGTTCGAGGGCATCCACCAGTTTGCTACTGGTCAGCACTTCAAAGGCCCGGTCGTGGAAAGTATCCACACCCAGGCTACCTTGTGTGTCCGAGATCTTCTTGATGCGGTCGATGTCGCCCAGCAGCGATTGCCGGCTGTTGAGTTGGCTCATCGGCACGGACAGGTTCTTCATGACCGCCACTTCGTCGCCGTCTACTTTCACTGCTGCGGCACCTCGGCCCAGCATTGCTGGCCCTGCCGAGTTGTACGGCTTGTGTTGCATTGTCGGGCTGAGGTCGACGAACGCAGGCATGACAGGGTGCGTCTGCCCCTGCATCTTGGCGACGACGCTGCCGAAGTGCGGGCGTTTGTCGCGCTTCGCTGTTTCCATCGGTGTGCCGGTGTAGCTCATCCAACTGCTGTGTTCATCCGGTTGGCCAACGATGGTTCGCAGCACAATCAGCTTGTCCATCGCCTTGGCTAAGAGCGGCAGCTTCTCGGAAATCTGGATGCCCGGCACCACCGTATTGATGGGTCGATACTCGCCACGGGCTTCGGCCGGTGCGTTCGGTTTCATGTCAAAGGTGTCCTGATGGCTCATGCCACCCGACAGATAAATCATGATGACCGATTTGTGCGGCTTGGCCTTGGCACTGGCGGCCTCGGCCCGCATCAGCCCGGCTAATGTCAAACCACCCAGGCCCAACGCACCAACTTGCAGGAACGACCGACGCGAGTGACCATCGCAGTAACCGGCGTTCGATGAGCCAACAAGGTTCAGCATGGGTCAGCCTGCGTGTGGTGAACGTGCAATACGGGAGGGACTGTAAAGATAGCACAAGGGGTGGGGGTTGGTCAATTGTCGAATTGGCTCTTGGTTGTGTGCCCTCGCCCTGTTTGACGGGGAGAGGGTGGCCGAAAGCCGGGTGAGGGGATTTCAACAAGAACAAGGCCCCTCACCCGATTGATGCTACTCGCATCAAGCGACCTCTCCCCGTAAACGGGGCGAGGTGTAAGAATTGGTTCATTCACTCCTCCAACCCCGCGGCAAACGCCTCGGCGGGGTCGTCCAGCACCACGGCGACACTCTCCACCAACGGGGCGGCGATGGCCTGGGCCTGCTTGATGACCTGCTCCGTACTGGTGGCGTCCACGCTTTTACAGGCCGCGGTGAGCTTGTCTGCGATAGCCCGCAACTCTTCTTGCCAGATGCCGGCGTCGATTCCCGGTGGCGTGATCTGCGCGAATTCGTCGAGCAACAGCACCATCCGCAGCAGGTGACGGAAGATCAACCCTTCCTGCTTCGTGAGATCCTTGTAGGTCACGTACTTGTCGAAGTTGCCGTTGAACTCCAGTACCTCGGCGGCGGCCCAGACCGGCGTGATGGTGAGGTCGGTGACATCCTGGTACAGCGCCTCGAACCACAGTTTCATCTTCTCGGCAAACAGCGGTGGGCGTTCGTCCCACGGGATGAACTCATCTTCGGTGTCGTCGCCTTCTTCCTTCGGCACGATAGCAGCAATCAAGCCACGGTTGATCAACTCCGGATCGACGGTCGTGGTTTGCAGCGGCCCTGGTGCCAGCTCCCACGGCACGCGCACAAACTTGAGGATGGCCCGTGGCAGTTCCAGCACACTCTCGAACAGTTGCAGGCGTTCCACCTCGCTGGCCGTGCCCAAGTGTTCCGCCAGGAACGCACCGTAAAGCGGATGCACGGCGCGGAAAGCGAGCAATGTAGCCAGCTTGGGCGTGGGGTGGGCGTGGGTGTACTCGATGACTTCTTCGGTTGGCGGTGCGGGTGGGATTGGTTCCGTGGGCGGAGTTGGTTCCAGCGTGATGAAGCCGGACGTGTGCAGCGTCATCAGCATCCGGTTCAGCACTTTCAACCCGGCCTCAATGCGGGGCTGATCCAGCAAACGCTTGCGCACCACCGTGCGGATCAGGTCAATGTCTGCCGAGGTACTAAGCAAGTGCGCCAGGAGTCGCCACGGTAGTGGGCCTTTGCTGTACAGCCTGGCTGGTGGGGCCGATTGTAATTTCTCGAAGTCGTTCTCCGTCCAGTACTTCTTCTGCGGGTTCTTGGTCGGCTTCTTCTTCAACAGGTCTTTCTTCTTCTTCAGCATCACCGGGTCTTTGGTCGTCTCAGGGATCGAGTCGTACTGCTTCTTCCACTTGGCGAAGCGGATGTCGTCCTCATGCGGGATGGCGAAAACATTGCCTTCGGTATCGAACTGTGGCCGACCGGCCCGACCGAAGATCTGATGGGCCGTGCTGGGGTCGATCACTTTCTCTTTGCCGAACGGCCCCTTCACTAGGCTGGTGAGTACCACACTGCGGGCGGGCAGGTTGATACCCGCAGCCAGGGTCTCCGTACACAACGCAATGCTGAGCAGTTTCTTCTCGAACAACTCCTCCACCACCCGGCGATACTTCGGCAGCAACCCCGCATGGTGGACACCCACACCGCGACGCAGCATCTGCTTGAGCTTCGGCCCCACGCCGGTGCTCCACTCCAGCTTGTCGCACTCCGCATTCAACAAGGATTTCTGCTGCGGGGTCATCAGGTCCAACCCCTTCAACTGCTCGGCGATGCTCCAGCATTCGTCGCGGTTGAAAGCAAACACCAGCGCGGGCGTCTTGCGGGTGGCATCGTCGCCTTTGGCCATGTCCACGAGCAAGTCGTTCAGGAAGTCGTCGGGCTTCCAGAAGTACGTCAGCGGGATTTTGCGTTCCCGGCCTTCGGCCAATTCCAGCTTGCGGTTGTGTTGCCGTTCCAGCCAGTGCAGGAACTCCATGGCGTTGCCGACGGTGGCACTCAGCAACAACAACCGAATGTGCTTGGGCAGCATGTTGAGCGACAGTTCCCAAACGATGCCACGCTCCGGGTCGGCAAAGCTGTGGAATTCGTCCATCACCACGGCACTGACGTTGCCGAAGTCCAACCCGTCCGGTTGCAGCAATCGGTTCATCAGAATCTCGGCCACCACGACCAGCACACGGGCGTTGGCGTTCACCTTGCGGTTGCCGGTGATCAATCCCACATCTTCGGCCGTGAAGCCCCAACGCACCGCCGCCGCCTGCATCTCGGCGAACTTCTGTTCGGTCAGGGCAATCAGCGGAGTGGTGTAATAGGCGATGGTGTTGGTGTGCAACGCTTCAAATAACGCCGCCTGGGCGATCAAGGTTTTGCCGGTGCCTGTAGGCGCACACACCAGCACTCCCTGGTCGGACGTGAACCACGCCAGCAGCGCGTCTTCCTGCACCGGGTACGGCGGATAGGGAAGTTGTTCGAGGTACTTGGAGGCTAACTCATCGCGTGTCATGCAGGAAGAGTAGCAGAAACCGTGTAACGTTGTGAGGTTCGCAACTCCCGTCCGAAAAGCAAAGGTGTCCCCTGCAAACGCAGTCGCATTGACCGCACTTCCCTTCGTACCTAAGATTCCACTTCGGCAAAGATTGCTGAAGTGAACGATCCGACTGCCTCGACCAGGACTTCCACGCCATGAGTGCGAATGCTGCTCAACCGAAACCGACACCTCCGGCCCCCGGCGAAGTGCAGCCACCTCCAACGAAGTCGCTCCCGCTCGTTGAGACGAAAGCCCTTGATCAAGACAACGCACTGTTGCATGGGGTGAAGTCCACTTGGTCGAACATCAAGAGCGGCAACTTCGGTAACCGCTTAGTGCTGCTCATCCTCATCGGTGCTGCGGCCATCATCGGCGCGTGGTGGTTCCTCGCACGCAGTAGCAAAGCTGCCGATTCCGCTACCTGGCATACTTTCGAGCAAGCCCGTAGCCAGCAAGTGATGCAGAGTTTTGTGGATCAACCAAACCTCGCCAACACGACTGCTGCCAAGATCATCAAGCTGAACATGGCCCGCGACAAGGCTACCGCAGCCATCAATCAACTGTCGGCGAACACGCTGGTGCAACGGACAAAAGCCCTCACGGAACTAACCGAAGCTCGGACCGAGATCGAAACAATTGTTGAAGAATTCAAAAACGACCCGTCGATCAAGGCCGCCGGACTGCTCTCTGCAGCGAAGGCCGAATTGGCGATGATTGGCATACCAAATGACCGCACCAAGCAACTGGAGTTGATGACCACGCCGGAATCCTTCAGCACGGGCAAAGTGACCAAGTACGTGGCACTTCTAAAGAAAGCGGCTGACGTCATCGGCAAGGACTCAACGGCCGGGAAGAAGTATCTCGCCCAAGCGGAGACCGCCGAGAAGAATCCCAGCAAGCTTTATACCGCGGCAATCGATCTCTACAGCAGCTTCTATCAAGCTGATGACTTGCCGAAGACATCACCGCTCGACATCCCGATGAAATAAGGTTTCCATGTCCATCGCCGACGACGATGACGAGGGTTTACCGCTCGTCGGTGTCGAGCAAATGCCTGCGTATGCCCGCAACCGTGATCCAGTCGAACTGCTTGTCCGCGTCAAGTCCGAGGGGATGCGGCTCGATCAATACTTGCAAGTCTTCTTTAAAGACTGGAGCCGATCGGAACTCCAGCGGGCGATCGTCGCAGATAACGTCACGGTTAATGGCAAGCCCACCAAGGCCAGCTACAAAGTCCGGAACGACGACAAGCTTTTCATTCAGCTTCCCATGCCGATCAACGATGTGATCGTGCCAGAGAACATCCCGCTCGAAGTGCTGTACGAAGACGAAGTTCTTGCCGTCATCAACAAGCCGCCGAACATGGTTGTCCACCCCGCGCGTGGCCATTGGATGGGCACGATGGTGAACGCCTTGGCGTTCCGCTTCGGCAGTGAGCTGAGCAAAGAGAACGGCGGCTTCCGCCTGGGCATCGTGCATCGACTCGACCGCGACACCAGTGGGGCCATCCTGATTGCCAAGGCCGATGGCATCCACAACCTTTTGAGCAGCCAGTTCGAAAAACGCACGGTGTTCAAGGAGTATGTGAGTATCGCAGTCGGTGAACTCGAACGCGATTCAGACTACGTGGAAGTGGGGCTGAAGCAGCACCCCACGGAGCGTGAGAAACAGTGCTACACCACCGACCCCGACGACCCGGACGCCAAACCGGCCATGAGTTACTACGAAGTGATGGAGCGCTTCCGCGGTTACACGCTGGTCAAGGTGCAACCCAAGACGGGGCGCACCCATCAGATTCGATTGCACCTGCTGTACGTCGGCTGCCCGGTGCTGGCCGACAAAGCCTACGGTGGACGGAGTGACTTCAAGAAGTCCGACATCGTGCCGGGTACGACCGCAGATGATGAAGAAGTGTACCTCAAGCGGCAGGCACTTCATGCCTTTCGGCTGCGGTTTCGGCACCCCATCAAGAACGTCATGATCGAAGTCGAAGCCCCACTCCCAGCCGACATGCGTGCCTCGCTCGAAGCCCTGCGGTTGTATCGGCCGTTTCGGTAAGTGTTCGTTGCCGCAGTACGCTATCAAGAAGTCATTGAGCCTGCCTGCGTGAGCAGCAGGAGTCTACATCTTCAACTCCTGCTGCTCACGCAGTTCGTGATGTTGAGACTGCTTGAGTCGGCAGCGTGATAGGATCAAACCTCCTGCCGCTCACGCGGGCAGGCTCAACTTTTTCAGCGAATGCACAATGTGGCTGTGAAAAAGATTTCACACTGTCAGCATGCGCTCCCGTGCGGTGATCTCCCATTTCCCAGTGACGACGCCATCCACAACGGTGTGTGCCCAGTGATGCAACGCCACAGTCGGGCAGATGTGCCCGGGTATAGCGTAGGCCACATCACCGGGTTGGTAGCGGTCGGCTTCATCTGTCTCGATGGTGTAATGTTCTTCGCTGTGCACCACCGGCGTGTGCGGTGGGGCGTCGAGCAGATGAACACGCTTCACCAGAAGTGGATCAGCAGCCACGGCTTTGTTGCCGAGGTCGAAAGTCACGCGATTCCTACGAGGTCGACTAATCACCCGGGTGAGCATCAACGCTGCGGGTTGGAGACCAGTGAAGTCGGGATACTTGCTGCCATAGCCTTGGTCGTGCAGCACATACGTACCGGGGGAGCAATCCAGGCCCGGGATGTCTCGAATCCGTGCATAGATCGGGAAACCAGGTGTTCCCCCGCAGATCAACACCGGCACAGGCACGATCTTCTCCACACCAGCCCGTATGTCGAGCAACAGGTTCAATCGTGCCCGGATCGATGTCTCACGTTCCTCGGGATTTTCCTGATTGATATGGCCGTCGTAGCAGTGCCAGCCGGCGAGCCGCAACCGCTCCGTGTTGGCGATCGTGGCACTCAACTCTTCCAGGTCATCGAAGCCTGCACCGGTGCGATCCATACCCATGTTGACGTCAATGAACACATCCAGCGGCTTCGGGGCTGCAGCCAGTGGCGCAATCATTGACTGATGATCAACCACTGCACTGAACTGCGTGTGCGGATACTTCACTTGAAGTTGAAAGAACCGGCTGATGTTCGGGCCGACCAGCGGATACGACAGCAGCACATCCAGGGCACCGGCGATGGCGAGCATCTCCGCCTCCGCAATCGTGGCACACTTGTGCTTGGTTACCCCGGCGGCCAACTGCATGGCCACGATCTGCGGGCATTTGTGCGTCTTGACATGCGGTCGCAGGCGAACCGGATTGCCAACGTGCTGCACTGCCGCGGCAATGTTCTGGCGGATGATCTCCGGGTAGAAGAGCAACGCCGGGGATGGTACGGAGTCCGAATCGAGTAACTGATAAGAGTGCTGCATCAAGTCAAACCGTGTGACGTCGTCTTCAACGTAAGCCATGCCGCTGCACAGGTCGACGGAATTCCGTAACTTGGACAAGACCCGCCAATCCTCTCCCGGAGCAGTTCCACATGAACCGCCGCACCTTTCTGCAATCCACGGCTGCCGTGGCCACCACCGCCGCCCTCGGCCCGATCATCCTCGGGGCCGAAGACAAGACCGGCACCAAGAACCCGATCCTCGGGGTCGAAGGCAACAAGT
Organism: Gemmatales bacterium; assembly: GCA_038230995.1. GTDB lineage: Bacteria > Planctomycetota > Planctomycetia > Gemmatales > Gemmataceae > JALHQU01. Next base: position 28,348 of record JBBRME010000001.1, on the reverse strand, counting down.
ACGAAGTGACAACGCACGCCTGGGGTGAACTGCCGAAAGACTACGAATGGCAGACAACCCACAACGTCGCCTTCGATAGCGAAGGCAACGTGTACATCACGCATCAGGGCATCGGCAAAAAGATGGACACGATCCTCGTGTTCGACCCCAAGGGCAAGTTCGTCCGAAGCTTCGGTAAGGACTTCCACGGCGGCGGCCACGGCATCGAGATTCGCAAAGAAGGATCTGATGAATTCTGCTACCTCAGCAATACGTGGACGAAAGACCTCAAGACGTTGAAGACGACCCTGAAAGGCGAAGTGGTTTGGAAGAAAGGCCGACCGGAGAACAAAGAGTACGAAAACACCAAGGCCAACTACAGCCCTACGAACATCTGCTTCACGCCGGACGGTGGCTACATCGTGGGCGACGGCTACGGCTCCGGCTTCATGATGCACTACGACAAGAACGACAAACTCGTCAACACCTTCGGCGGGGCCGGTGTCGAACTCGGCAAGTTCAGAACCCCACACGGCCAGTGGGTGGATGACCGCGTGAAGGATAAACCTGTGCTGGTGGTGTGCGACCGGGCCAACGCTCGCTTGCAGACCTTTAGCCTTGATGGCAAAGCCATCAGCGCTACGAAATCGAACGAAGTAGTGCTCTTCCCCGCCCATGCGAAGACTCGCGGCGAGGTGCTGCTGGTGCCCGACCTGCACGCCCGTGTCAGCCTGTTCGATAAAAACAACAAACTCATCACACATCTAGGCGACGACGAAGCCTGGCGCAAGAAAGTGCTAGATGGTTTCAAAGTCCGCAAAGATGCCAAGCAGTGGGAAGCGGGTAAGTTCGTCCACCCGCATGACGCCGCGTTCGACAAGGATGGCAACCTGATCGTGGTCGAGTGGGTCGAACCGGGCCGAGTGAGCTTCCTCAAGAAGGTGGGGTAAGGTTTATGTGGGGCAAGTTTGCAACTTGCCTTGGTTCTACGAGCCGCGAACGGAGCGCAGCGGAGAGAGTGTTCTTGGTCGAAACCATACACTCTCTCCGCTGCGCTCCGTTCGTGGCTCGTAAAGACAGGATTCACTCATGAACCGCCCGCATCCGACCGTTGACGACTTGCACCGTGCACAGCGCCGCTTTGACAGCGAGGCGACGCAGCACGTGCTGGACGCGGGTCGGTATCGGATGCGGTATGCGTCTTGGGGCACGGGCATGCCGGTGCTTTTCGTTCACGGTCTGTGCGATTCGCCGCGCAGCTTTTGTCTGTTGATGTCGGAGTTGGTGGATCGTGGCTATCGGGTCATCTGCCACGATCTCGCCAATGGAGCGGACGACGGTGCCAAGCTTGGCGTGTACACCCACGCCGATTTTGTGGACGACCTAGTGGTATTGATCGATCATTTAAAGTTGGAATCGGTCTTCGTGAAGGGGTCAAGCTTTGGTAGCACCGTCACGCTGGCTGCGTTGCTTCGGCACCCGACAAGGTTCAAGAAAGTCGTGCTGCAAGGTGGCTTTGCCTACCGCAAAATCCTGGCTGCCGAACGTGCACTGAGCCTGTTCGCAAGGCACTGGCCCGGGCGGATGAAAGACCTGCCGGGACGCGAAGCCATCATGGGTCACCTCGAAAAACCCCAGTTCGAGGGGTGCCCACCCGAGATTTACGAGTTCCTTCGGGAGTGCAGCGGGGCAACGCCAATCAAGGCAGCCGCTCGTCGTGCGCTGATCCTTTCGGAACTTGATCTGCGGCCACGGTTGAAGGACATACCCCACTCGATTCTCATGATCGGCGGCGACCGCGATACCATCGTGCCGAGGGAGTTTGAACGCACCGTGGAAGACGGCACACCGAACGTGAAACGCATCGAATTCAGCCCATGTGGGCACTACCCACAGTACACCATGCCTGCGCAGATGGCCGAAGAAATGGATCGCTTCTACCGAGCATAGCGACTTGATGAATTTGACGATCAACACTCCCTCTCAGTAAGTGAAGTTCGTACTCTTCCATCACAGACCTACCCCTTTAAACCCATCCCCCGCGTGAGAACACCGTGCTCGAAGCCAACAAGTTCATGATCAAAGAGAAGGTCAAGTTCTTTAAGACCCACCAGACCTACGACATCTTCGATTACGAAACCGAAGAACAAGTGGGCACGGCGGAAGAGAAGATCAGCGGCCTTGTGAAAACGCTTCGTTGGTTTATCAACAAGGCACTGATGCCGACAAAAGTGGAGATTCGCGACGAAGAAGATGCTCTGGTCTTCCAGATCAAGCGCGGTGTCACTTTCTTCCGCGCTCGTGTCGAAGTGTTGAACGCCGACGGCGAATTGATTGGTTATTTCAAGAGCAAGGTCTTCTCCTTCGGCGGTGGCTTCTGGGTGTACGACAAGAAGGACAAGCAGTTCGCCGAGGTGAAGGGGAACTTCATCGGCTTCAACTACCGGATTCTGACGCCAGAGGGCGACGAACTTGGCAAGATCACGAAGAAATGGGGTGGCATGGCGAAGGAACTGTTCACCTCCGCCGATACCTACATGATTGACATTGATGAAGACCTGCACGATCAGCCCGTGGCTAAGATGCTGGTGCTGGCAGCGGCGATCTCCATCGACATCATCTTTAAGTCGAACAAGGGCGGCGGTTGATTGATAGGAGCCGCGCACGAAGTAAGCGGACGAAAGACACCCCTTACTTCCAAGAGACGAAAGACACCGCTTACTTCCAGGAGACGAAAGACACCGCTTACTTCGTGCGCGGCTCTTTACTCCTCATCGGGGAGCAACGCAGCAAGTTGCTCCCGCAGTACGAGCATGACCCGGTGACGAGCGCTGTACACACTCTGAGCGCTTACACCTAACTCCTCGGCCACTTTGCTACCCGGCATCTTTTGAATGGCCGCCATCTCAAACATCTGCCAGGCTTCCTTCGACACTTTGGCTTTGGTGCGTTTCATCGCCAGTTCTAGTAGCTTTCGGTCGGCTTCCGACGAAATCAGATCCCAGTAGTTCTCGGAGTCGTCCTGCACTTCTTGTAGCCTCATCATCTGGCTAGTGTCGCCGGAACCGGTCGCCGCCTTGGTTTGCTTACGCACATAGTTGCGGGCTGCATGGACCGTCACCCGGCGCAGCCAAGCGGCGAACGGGGCTTTCTTTGGATCGTAAAGATGGATCTTCCGCGTGAGCCTGACTAGCACTTCTTGTGTCACGTTTTCCGCATCAGCGGTTTGCAGCCCGAGCTTCTGGCACCAGATGGTGATCTGCCCCTGATAGCGATACACAAGGCGCACCCATGATGCACCCTCTTCAGGTGCGCTCTGGGCCTCGTGTACTGTGCTATCGATCGGTCGGTAATTCTCGGACATACGGGAACCGAAACCTTGGGCTGCTAAGATGCCAGTCTACGGCAAGTTGATGCGGTTTGGAACACCCTCCGTGTGAGAGAACGATGTTGAATTTTGAAAAAGCCGGTGGATTGGTCAGTGCCATTGCCCAAGATGCCGACAGTGGCACCGTCCTCATGATTGCGTGGATGAATGAAGAAGCGTTCCACGAGACGGTGAAAACCCGCAAGGCCGTGTACTTCAGCCGAAGCCGGAACCGGCTGTGGCGGAAGGGCGAAGAAAGCGGCAATGTTCAACTGGTGAAGCACATTTACATCGATTGCGATGCCGATGCCGTGCTGCTGAAGGTGAAGCAACTCGGTGGTGCGGCCTGCCATGAGGGGTACGAAAGCTGTTTCTTCCGTGAACTGACGGAAGCCGAAGAACTGCAAGTCATCGCGGAACGTGTCTTCGATCCGAAAGCGGTGTACCAGAAGTAAGTCATCAATTCACCGCAGAGAGCACGAGAGGACACAGGAGAAAAAATAGAATTGAGTTGTGTTATCTCTTGTGCTCTCATGTGCCCTCTGCGGTGAAACTCTTCAACTGGAACATTTATGGCCGTCGAACCCATCGTCATCGCTACCTGGCCGTTTGGCAAAACGGCAGCGGAAGTCTCCCTCAAGATGTTGACCGCAGGCAAGCCCGCACTTGATGCCGTGATGGCCGGGGCACAAGCGGTGGAGAACGACCCTGCTGTTCACTCTGTCGGCTTCGGTAGCCTGCCCGACAAGATCGGTCAGCTCACCACCGATAGCTGCGTGATGGACGGCAAGACGCTGAGCTGCGGGGCCGTGGCCGGGTTGCAACACATCCGCAGTGCGAGTGCCGTGGCACGGAAGGTGATGGAAAAGACCCCGCACATCCTGTTGGTGGGCGAAGGTGCGAAGTGGTTCGCCCTGCAAGAAGGCTTCAAGCTGGAGATGCCACACACGCTTGAAGGCATCAAGATGTGGTTCGAGACTCATCCGGACAAACTGAAGAAGAACGAACCAGCAAAGCCGATCACCTCTGCCGACGACATCCACGTGCCGATTGATGAGTGGAACCACGATACTGTGACAGTGCTGGGCCTCGATCAGGCCGGTAACCTTGGCGGGGTCTGTACCACCAGCGGGTTGGCCTACAAGCTACCGGGCCGCGTGGGTGACAGCCCGATTATCGGTGCCGGGTTGTATGTGGACGACACCGCTGGTGCCGCAGGGGCCACGGGTGTTGGCGAAGAGATCATCCGCGTCGCTGCGAGTTCGTTCATTGTCGAACAGATGCGGGGCGGCAAAACCCCGCAGCAAGCGTGCGAAGCTGCGGCCAAACGAGTGAACGCCGCATGCGTCCGTCGCGGGGTGCACCCGCGCAATTGTGCGTTCCTCGCGCTCAGCCCGAAGGGTGAGGTCGGTGCCGCGGCAACGCTGGGCACGAACTTCCAGTACGCAGTGGGCAAGGGCAGCAAAGTGGAGTTGTTCACGGCGAAGGAAATCGGGCCTGAGATGTAGCTTGGCTTAGGGCAGAATTTAACCACAGAGGCACAGAGAACACAGAGTAGAGAAGTTCAAAGACAAAAAGGCTTTGGTTCTGTTCTTCTCCGTGTTCTCTGTGCCTCTGTGGTAAGAAGGTCTTGTTTACTAGAAGTTATTTCAGCGTTCCACGTTTTGCACAGTCCTCGGCTATCGTACGCAGTTCCTTCAGCATGCAGGCCTGATAGCGATTCGCACCGATCTTCATCCACACCACGCCGGGGCTGTCGGCGTTGCCGTGAACTTCCGTGTTCCAGTAAAGCATGATGGTTCCACCGCGGCCGTCTTTGTACTTGATCTCGTACTTTCCCAAATAGGCACTGGCTGGCCACTGCATCGGGTCGATCTTTTTCGCCTCACGCAGGGGGGCGAGGATGTTGTTGAAATCAGGCCGGGTGATGTACACCGGGCGGATGTCCGGATCGGTGCGGTCGAGGGTATTGGTTTTGTCGACGACATCGCTGTCAGGTCGATCAATCTCCCGGCTGGCGAGATTCTTCAACTCAATGCGGATCGTATCCAACTCCTCGACCTTGAGTTCATCGACACTGGTGAAGCTCGTCTGATTCAGCCACAGGATGACGCCGAGGGCCACGAGCAACGGAACTGTAATCAACACGGCCGCCATGATGATGAGCACCGCGACGTTGATCTTCTTCTTGGGTTGGGTCATGGTTCCTGGTCGAGCTTGGGAATGAAGCAAGGTTCGTGATCGAAGTCATCGCCATGACAACCGTGGCTGACGACGATGGCTAACAAGAGGGCGATGATGATTGAGAAACCCAGGCCGCTAGCCTGGGCTAACCTGTCACGGGCCTTTGGCCCTGAAAGTCTTGAGGCCCAACGGGCCGAGACAAGATAGACCAGGTCGAAGGCCTGGGGACGATGTGTGTTCACTTTTTCTCGTCTGCTTTTTTGTTCTTCAAGTGGGTATCCAGAAACTTGAGCGTGGCCTTCGCGGCCAAGTCCACCGCTTTGGGGTCTTCCCAACCGTGGCCCTTCCACGACACCGGCAACAACTCACAGGCGACATCCACTTCCTTGAGTTTCTTTTTCAATGCTTCGGAATGAATGTAGGGAACAATGAGATCGACCGTGCCGTGGATGATCAGGAACGGCGGGGCCTGCTTGTGGACGTAATTGATGGGCGACGCTTTCTTCATCACGTTGCTATCTGTTGCCGCTTCCTTACCAAGAAACGGCACCAGCATCTTGGTGATCTCCGTGCTTTCCGAGTAGAGCGTGAGGTCGGTCGGGCCGAAGTAATCCACCACGCATTGCACTTCGCTACTGACCTCCGGCAGGCTCTTGCCCTCGAAGCCCGCGTCTTTGGTGCATACGCCGAGCAACGCGGCTAGGTGCGCCCCGGCACTGAAGCCCATCGCACCGATCTTGTTTTCATCCAGCTTGTAGGTCTTGGCGTTCTTCCGCAGGAACTTCACCGCGGCCTTGCAGTCTTCGATCTGGGCGGGAAACTTCGCCTTGGGGGCCAAGCGGTAGCTCACACTCGCGGCAGCGTAGCCGTTCTTGGCGAGGTTCTCCATCACGCTGAAGTCGTGTTTGCCATCGTGGCCACCGGGGTTGAACAACGCTGGCTTGGTGAGGTCTTTGCGGTTGCCCGCGATCCACGCCCCACCGTGGAAGCACAACACCACCGGGAACGGCCCCTCGCCTTTGGGCACCACGAGATCGAGTTGCAACTTGGTGCCGTCGATTTCGAGATATGTCACGTCCGGAAAGCTGTCGAAGCCGGGCACTTCTTTGGTGACCGTCGTGTTCGGCTGAAGCAGCGTCAGCACAAGTAGCGGCAGGAACGACATCGCAGTACTCGCGGTGGTGTACATCAGATATTGTAGTTGCTGATCGTCTTGCAAGGCTTTGCTAAACTAACGGTATCTGTTCAATCGACTTCCTGGGCACCGCCGATGAGTACTGCCGCACCGGATCAAGAGAAAACGGGCTTGGGGAATTACTTCATTGCCAACTACCCACCCTTCTCTGCGTGGAACAAGGAACACGTTGGCGCTGCGCACGATGCACTGAATCGCCCACCGGTTCCCGGCACGCCGCTCGGCTTGTATCTGCACATTCCGTTCTGCCGTAAGCGGTGCAAATTCTGCTACTTCCGCGTGTACACGGACAAGAACGCCAAGGACGTAGGCAGTTACCTGAATGCCATCCTGAAGGAAGTGGAACTACTGGCGCAGACGCCCTGTATCGGTGGTCGGTCGCTGGATTACGTTTACTTCGGCGGTGGTACACCAAGCTACCTGAGTTCCGAGCAACTGCGCGGCATGATGACTCGGTTGAAGGAAATCCTACCGTGGGACAAGGCCCGCGAAGTGGCGTTCGAGTGCGAACCCGGCACCCTGCAAAAGCACAAACTCGAAACGCTGAAGGAACTCGGCGTCACGCGGTTGAGCTTGGGCGTGGAGAACTTCAAGCCAAGCATCTTGCAGTTCAACGGTCGCGCTCACCTGGAAGAAGAAGTGTACCGGGCCTACGGCTGGGCACGTGAGATCGGCTTTGAGCAAATTAACATCGATCTCATCGCCGGCATGGTGGGCGAGGACGACGCCAACTGGCATGAATGCATCCAGAAGACCATTCAAATGGCCCCAGAGAGCGTGACCATTTATCAGATGGAGTTGCCGTACAACACCACGTTCAGCAAGGAGCTGGCACAGGTGGATGACGTTCCGGCCGAGCCGATGAAGATTGCCGACTGGCCGACGAAACGCCGCTGGGTGAGCGAAGCGTTTGCCGAGTTCGTGAAGGCGGGGTACGACATCAGCAGTGCCTACACCGTGGTGCGGAACAAAGAGAAAACGCAGTTCGTATACCGCGATGCCCTGTGGACGGGTGCCGATATGTTCGGCACCGGCGTGGCCAGCTTTGGTACCGTCAACGGTGTCCACATTCAGAACGTGGATACTTGGGAAGCGTACATCGATTCACTGGAAAAAGGTGCGTTGCCGATTGGCCGGGCGTACCCAACAAGTGCCGGAGAACGGTTGATCCGTGAGTTGGTGCTGCAACTCAAAAAGGGTTCCGTCTCGGCCGCCTACTTCCAACAAAAGTTCGGGGCCGACATCCGCACCGTCTTCGCCCCGACGTTCACGAAGCTCGAAACCGAGGGTTTGCTGACCTCGACCTTCGACGGTTATGCCCTCACACCAGCAGGGCTACTGCAGATCGACCGCCACCTGCCGAACTTCTTTGAGCCGAAGTACAAGAGCGTGCGGTATACGTGAGACTGGGGAGGGCGAGGCTCCTGCCGAGCCGAAGTTGCGGCTCACCGGGAGGTTCGACCTCCCAAAATCCACCGCACCTCACCACACATTCAGCTCACGTTCCAGTTCCACACCGGAAGTCTGCTTGACGGTGGCCTGAACCGACTCGATCAGTTTGAGAATATCCTTCGCCGTGGTGCCCGGATGGGCCACGGCATAGTTCGCGTTCCGTTCGCTCAACTCGGCCCCTCCAACGCGGTACTTGGCCATCTTCGCCCGTTCGATCAGCTTCACGGCCAACTGCCCGGTGGGGTCGCGGAACAACCGCACCGCACTTTGCAGGCTCAACGGTTCCGTGGCCTTGCGCTGCACCCAAGCTCGTCGCATGCGCTTCAGCAGTTGTGCCGAGGGTTCTTGGGTCAATTCAAATTCCACCCACAGGATCACCGGTTCATCCAAGTCCGACTTGTGCTGACCGAACGTGAGTTCATCGCGGGTTCGTTCATGATCCGTGCCGTCATCGTGTAGCACACCCACGCGGCGAACCCGGGCACCGATCTCGCCATTGCGATCACCCACGTTGCATCGCACGCTGCCACCGACACTGCCACGGATGCCGACCAGCGTTTCCAGCCCGCCCAGCCCAGCCTTTACGGTGAAGGCAATCAGGTCGTAAAGATTGGTGCCACCGGAGCAACGTACCGCACGGCCAGCACTTTCGAGGTGGTTGAACCCCGGCCCGCTCAGCCGCATGACCGCACCCGAAACCGGATCATCACGCACCAGCAGGTTGAAGCCACCACCCAGCATCCGCAGAGGTACCTGATTCGATTTGCAGTACCGCAGCACAGCTCGCAACTCATCGGCATTGCGAGGTTGAACGAAGAACTCCGCAGGCCCACCGATCTTCAGGTGCGTATGCGGGGCCAGCGGTTCGCGGCACTTGGTGATGTCCGGGAAAGCGTCGGCCAAACTCATGTCGGTGTTCCTGGGGTTTCTGGCGAAGTCATTCTAGGCTCGGCCGGGACAGTCGGCGTTGGGTTCGTCAGTGTACCCAGTTCGCGGATGGCAGCAGGGATGCGAGTGAGTACCTGTTGAAGGCGTTCCAACGAGGTGCCTCCGCTGGTGGGCCAGTCGGCCAGCCAAACTTGTAGTGGTGTGGTCAGTTGAGATTTCATCAGTGCTTCGCGTTCGGCCCGCAGCTTGTTTCGCCCTCGGTTGATGACGGTCTGTACCACCATCTCCACCAAGTGATGAGTCAGCGACACAGCGGGGATGAGCAGCAGTAACAACCACCAACCCAAGGGCCAAGCGAGCCAGACGACAAGGACGATTGCAACGACATCGACCGCAATGATGGCCCCACGCAGGACATTCAACAGCACCGGGTTGTTAGTCAGCTTGTCTGGTACTGCACGAGCCATCGAGTCCAGTTCCGTCATCTCCTTAGCTTCCAGAACACGGAACTTCTGGCTGTACTGGTCCTGCACTTGGGTCTTCAGCGTGGTGTCAAAGCCAACAGTCACTTGCTTCCAGATCGTGTGCTGCGAATGCCGACGAAGTGCCTCGGCTTGCAGCTTGGCCAACCACGATTCCATGGCCGCGTTGCACACTGCTTGTTCACCGAGGTTCGTCATCGCGGGGCGAGTGATCGACTTGCCCACAAAGTTGCGGAGCAGTTGATATGGCTTCCGCAGGAAGGCAAGCGCCAACGAGACGATGGCCCCCGGCCCAGGCAGTTCCAGCATCTTCAGCACATCGAGCTTGGTTTGGTCGAACCTTCGGAACGCTTCTCCGGCCAGGTACTCCGAGCGATAGCGCTGCTCGAATTCACGTTGGCCATCGGCGACCAGCCCACGCCAGGTTTCAAGTTCTGTGAGGTCGCGCCGGGCCACGTTCAGCAGGCCATCGCCTGCGTGCTGCAGGTACTTTACCGCGTTGGACACCGTGCGCTGTCGAGTCGATTTCGCAGCAGGACATAGGGCCAGCAGTTCGTTCAACAAGGGTACACGGTACTTCGCCCCGGCACCCGCGGGGTCTTTGCGAATCTCGGTGGTGATGTTCGGGATGGCCACCACGGGCAGCGCCGGGATGTCGCCGAGTGCCGTCGGCAACTTGCCAAGCACTTCGGTACGGAAGTGCTGTATCAACCCCTCCTGATCCGCTTCACGCATCTTGGTGAGGCAACAGACCACCGGCTTCCCGGCTTGGATGGTGAGGTGCAGGAACTGCGTGGGTACTTCATCGTTGTAGCGCTCGTCGCTCGCCACATACACCACCACGTCGGCCAGGGCGACCACCTCCATGAGGCGTGAGACATAGTTCGCCGAAGCCCACGTCGTCATGTCCGGGCAATCCCAGATCACGAAGTCGATCATGGATGTATCCGTCTTCCCCGCAGGCAACCGCTTGACCTGATAGACATCTTCATCGAGGCTCGCTGGTTTCTCGTCGTTCAAGCGTACCAGTGGGCCGAGGAAGCCGAGTTGGGTGGGCCAGTTGCCACGGTTCGCTTCGGGCACAAAGGCCGTGGGGTGCCGGGTGAACCCGGCTTGCGGGTTGGCATCAGCCACCACCGAGCCAGCCAGAAAGTTGACGACGGTACTCTTCCCTGCACCGGCCCCACCGACGACAGCAACGAACAGCGGGGTTTCCTTCTGCCCGTCCACCGACGGGCCAATGACGTTCCAAGTGAGTGCGGAGGCCAGCCGGAGGTGGGCGGCATGAACCATCAACTCCGGATTCTTGCGGCAGTGCTCTTCCAGCCAGGAGAGGTCATCCGCCAACTGACGGACGGTATTGCGATGGGCGGTCGAATCCATGTTGCCCTTTCATCACGAGCGGAACGTCGGTTGGCCGAAGGCTATTGTGCTACGTTCGGGGCGAAATGGCTCGGATTGGATCGGTGTTTCGCTGCCCAACAGCCAAAACTTCACCAACAAAGCCGTACCGATGGACTGCTGCACGCCAGCGCGGAAGTGGCCCGTGGCCACGATGATGTTCGGGAAGCCGGGCAGCGGCCCAATGCTCGGTGCACCATCCGCAGACGCCGGGCGAAGCCCTGCCCAACTGGATTCGATCTCTTGGCCATGGAGTTCAGGCTGAACGCTCTCTGCGAATTCTTTGAGCTGAGCCAGTCCTGTTTCTGTGGTGCGTTTCGCGAAGCCCGCCTCGGGTTCCTCCGTGGACCCAACCAGCACGCGGCCATCACGCCGGGGCACGATGTACTGCTTGTCATCAATGATGATGTGCTTCAACAAACCGGGTGCTGTGCGGTAAAGCAGAATTTGCCCGAGCATCGGCTTCACGTTCAACGTCCAACCCAAGGCCGTGGCCCACTCACCGCTCCACGCCCCGGCACACAGCACATACTTGCGAGTTGGTTCGAGTTGATGCGGCACAATTGGCGTGTTGGGATGTAGGCCAACGCCCAACGACTGACAAGCCGCTGTCAGTGCCCGCAGGTGCCAAGGGTTGCGAACCTGGGCATAACCGGGCAGAAGATAAATGCCTTGAGCGAGTCGCTCATACTCAAGTTGTTCAGCCTTCCACATAGTTTCGTGCGAAGTGCCATCTTCAACATGCTCGACTCCGCCGCAGTTCCAGTACCCGTTGTCGATGCCCGTGAGCTCTCGCAGTTCTGCCGAGAAGTCCGCGAAACGTGCCACGCTCTCGGCACGCAGTTGATTGATCGGATCCTTCGCCGTGCCGCTCCGCCCAGGTGGCAGGATGCCTGCCCCGGCCCACGAGGCTTCACGCCCCAACTCGCCTTTGTCGAAGACCTGAACCTTGCAGCCAGCCTTGGCCAGTTCGTAGGCGCACGTCAGGCCGATGATGCCCCCGCCGATGATGTGGATCGAATCGTCTTGCTTCATGCCAACATGCTACGGCTAGTAACGCGGAACTGTGGGGTCGATGTACACACTCCACGCATCAATGCCCCCGGCTAAGCTCGCCACGTTCGTGAAGCCGGCCCGTTGCAGGAAGTGCGTACCCGTCATACTCCGAACACCATGATGACAGTACACCACGATGTCCGCATCCTTCGCGCACTCGATTTCATCGGTACGGGTGGATAGTTCGCCCAGCGGTAACAGCACCGAGTTGGGCAGATGGCAGATGTTGAACTCTTCCGGCTGTCGGACATCGACAAGCACAATCGCCTCGCCAGCGGCAAGGCGGTCGTGCAAGTCGGTAACGCGGATTTGTGGAATCATGAAACTCAAGCGATGGGTGGAAGGCCAAGCAGTTCGAGATAATGCTTTTCTCTGGCCCGCATTTGCCGGGTGTCCTTCTCGCTGCGGTCGTCGTAACCGCAGAGGTGCAGGCAACCGTGGATGACGTAAAGGCACAACTCGGCAGCCACGTCGTGCCCGCGTTCCGCCGCATTGGCCACCGCCACGCCCGCACCAATGGCCACGTCGCCTTCCAGCTTTGCGGCTGTGTGCGAGGTGTACGGGAAGGTCAGCACGTCGGTCGGCTCATCGTGATTCAAGTGCCGTTTGTTCAGCACATGGATCGACTCATCATCCATGATGGCGAAGGTGACCTTGGCCTTCTTCACACCTTCGCCTTCCAGCACGGTCTTGGCCGCCAGCTTGAGGCTGGCGAAATCCAGTTCCATCAGCTCCTGCGTGTTCCGGATCGAGATCGAAATCATTTGTCTTCGTCTTCTTCCTTGGGTTTCGGCTTGTCGTCCTTGGGCTTGGCCTTGTCGTCGGTCTTCGGCTTGGGTGGTGCGGTATTACCTGTGATATCCTCGATCGTCCAAGCCTTGCCGTCGAAGCCGAGTGTCAGCGAGACGGGTGTGGTTGTGCCATCCTTGAGTGTCGCGTCACCAGTCATCGCACCGGTACCAGTGCCGTTGGTTGTTGAACTTGAATTGCTACCCCACTTCACGGATTGAATCTGGTCGAACTTCGCCTTCTTCATGTTCGCCGTGAACTCTTCCATGGTGTACTTGGATTTGAAGCTCGTCGATGTTGCTGCGTAGGCCCCGGCGAAATCCCCAGCGCCAAGCTTGACCGTGAATCCGTCGGCCATGTCCGCAACGACTTTTGCTTGCTGGTAGAACCAGTAGCCACCAACCCCGCAGCTTCCACAGCACCCGAGCAGCACGATACCACCAATGATGAGCAGGATCGGTGCGATTCCGCCTTTCTTCTTCGGCGGATCGGATCGCCGTGATCGGCGGTCATCGTCTTCGTCCATGCGGTCGAAATCGTCTTGTTTGGCCATGTCACAGTTCCTTGGCAAGTTGTCAGTGTGTGGGCGTGAAGTTATTTGTCTTCATCAGGATCAATACCAGCGGGCTTGGCTTTATCCTTTGGCTTCTCGTCCTTAGGCTTGGTTCCGTCGTATTTAATGTCCGGCCCGGTCACATCGTCGAGAATGAACTTAAACGGATTCGATGTACTTTCCGGGGTGAATTTGAACGAGACCGAGGTGGTTTTGCTTTCCGGCAGCCCGACCGTTGCCGTTAAAGTTAGCTCACCACTGCCTTGAGTTTGCGCTGGTTGACCCATCACGCCCGTGTTCTTGTCGAGCTTGGCGTTCTTCATGGCCGTGGTGAATTGTTCCTGCGTGACCTGTCCCTTGAATCGAGCCGAGGTCATGTTGTAAGCAGCACTGAAATCGCCCTGTGACACCTTGCCGAGGAATTCGTCCGGCTTCTTGGCCAGTTCCAAGCCGATATTCATGAAGTAATAGGCGCCGAAACCACACACTCCGCAGACTCCAAGCAAGCCAAGGCCCAGCGCAATCAAGAGGATCGGAACGCAGCCGCCTTTTTTCTTCGGTTCTGGTTCATCATCACGCCGACGAGGGCGGTCGTCACGGGTGTCGCGGCGGTCGTCGAATTCATCATCTTGCTGTGCCATGATGCTGCTTCCTGAAATGTCGCATTCAGTTGTACATCATAGGTATCGCTCAGCAACTGCTCACATTTTCCTGAAGTTGTGATTCTGGCTGACTTTCAGCTAGCTTTGGCTTCACTTCCTCGAACTCCACTACACCCAATACTTCCGTGGCTAGGCTGGCGTAGTCCACCGCACCGGCGCAACTCGGTGCGTAACGGAAGATGCTCTGCCCGTGGCTGGGGCACTCAGCTAATTTCACGTTCCGGCGGATGCGGGTATCGAAGATGCGGGCATCTTTCCAAGGCACATTGGCCCCACGAGACGCATCCAGAAACGACTGCACATCGCGCAGCACTTCCTGCGCGAGTTTTGTTTGCGATTCATACAGGCACACCACCACTCCAGTCACAGTCAGCTTCGGGTTGATCCGTCGACTGACCAAGGCCGTGGTCTCCAACAATTTGGACAAACCATGCAGTGCGAGGAAGTGCGGTTGCAGTGGAATGAACACTTCATCAGCGGCAGCCAAGGCATTGAGCGTGAGTACGCCTAAGCTCGGGCCACAATCCATCAGCAGGAAATCGAACGGTTCATCATCCGCCGCCAGGCTTTCACGAAGGATCACTTCACGCCCGACGACGCCAGCGAGTTCCACTTCCGCTGCTGCGAGGTTAATGTCCGACGGACAGATGGATAGATTCGGCTCCACCGTATGGCGAACCGAGGCCATCGGCTTGCTGTTCACCAACACATCGTACAGCGAAGGTAAAGTGCCGTCGGGTTCCAGACCGAGGTGCGTGGTGGCGTGGGCTTGCGGGTCGAGGTCGAGCACACACACACGCTGGCCGAGGTTGGCCAGTGCGGCGGCAAGGTTCACTGTGGTGGTGGTTTTGCCCACCCCGCCTTTTTGATTCAACACGGCGATCCGTCGCATGGCTCAACTTCCCTGTTGGAGGCACCATGTGATACACGGAAAACGTAGGGGCTGAATAGTGCAGTTCGGTGGGTGTACGTTAGTTGAGCCTGCTTGCGATAACAGCAGGAGATTGAGAAGAAGTCTCCTGCCGCTTACGCAAGCAGGCTCAATTTGAATACTCCTGCCGCTTACGCAAGCAGGCTCAATTTGAATACTCCTGCCGCTTACGCAAGCTGGCTCAATTTGAATACTCCTGCCGCTTACGCAAGCAGGCTCAATTTGAATACTCCTGCCGCTTACGCAAGCAGGCTCAATTTGAATACTCCTGCCGCTTACGCAAGCAGGCTCAACCTGTGCTGACAACCCTGTCACGAGCAGGAGTCTGCACCTACGACGTCCGCACGGTTTCACCCATCTTGAAGATCGGCAGCAGTAAGCCCATCACAACCAGCAGCACCACGAGGGCCATGATGAGCAACATCATTGGTTCAAGGAGCTTGACCATCAGATCAAGGTTGCGTGCCGTGCGGCGTTCCAAGCTGTCCGAAATCTTGAGCAGCACCTTTTCGAGCGTGTTCGATTCCTCGGCAATAGCAATCATCTCGACAGTATCCGTCGGGAAGTGTTTGTTTTTGCGGAGCGGTTCAGCGAGCGTTTGCCCTGCAGTGATGTTCTCAGCACTCTTCTCGATGGCTGCGATCAGAATCTTGTTCCCGGCACTGTCCTTGGCGATGTTCAACGCTTTGAGAATTGGGATGCCGTTTTGCAGCATCGTCCCCAGGATGCGGGTGAAGCGGCTCAGTGCCAAGCCCTTGTACACCCCACCAAACAGCGGGGCATTCAAGCGCACCACGTCCATGATGTATCGGCCCTTTTTCGAGTTCGCCCACGCTGTAAACCCGAAGACGGACAGTAAAATCGCCGGCACATAAAGCCACCAGTAGAAGATCAAGAAGTTGCTGACAGCCAGCAGACCAACGGTAAGGCCCGGCAACTTGCCCTTTGCGCGAAGCCCCTCGAATACCGGCTCGAATTTCGGCACGAAGAACACAATCAGAATGAACAAAACCCCGCTACCGGCCATCAGCAGGAAGCCCGGATACGCCATCGCCCCCACGACCTTCGATTTGATTTCTTCCTGATGCTCCACGAACATTGCCGTTCGTTGCAGCACGTCTTCAAGGAAGCCACCCTCCTGCCCGGCCCGAACCATGCTCACCACAAGTTCATTGAAGACCTTGGGGTGCTTGGCCATGGACTGTGCCAACCCGGTGCCCTCGGCAACGCTCATGCGCACGTCGCGCATGACACTTTGCAGTTTCTTGTTCGAGCTTTGGCGTTCCATTAATTCCAAAGCACGCAGCAATGGCACGCCAGAGTTCAACAAGTCGGCTAGCTGACCATAGACCGTGGCCAGTTGCCGACCATTAACGCCACCACCAAAGCTAAACGACGACGCACCTGCTTGCGTGATGCTGATGGGAAACAATCCCTTGGCATCAAGCATGGATGCGGCTTCACGTTCGGAATTTGCCGAGACGCTGCCGGTGCTTTTTGCGCCGGAGTTAGCCAACGCGGTGTAGTTGAAGTCAGGCATGGTTCAAAGTCAGAAGTAGGAAGGCGGAACTCGGAACATTGGTTGCGGTAGCAGTTTGGAACATCGGTCGAAGAAGGAAGTCGCAAAAGCAGAGTCGGAAACCTAGGGAGATGCCGACGTCCACCTTCTCACTTCCCACTTCGCTAGGAAATATCCCCTGCTGTGGCCCGGTTCACTTCGTCCAGTGTCGTGTTGCCACGCAGTGCTTTGTAGAATCCGTCCTGGCGGAGGGTTCGCATTCCTTGTTTAAGTCCTTCCATACGGATCACGCCAGAGTTCACTCGTTGGACGACCAAATCCTTAATGAGATCCGTGTTAATCATCAACTCATGCATACCAGTTCGCCCACGATAACCGCTGTTCCGACAGGCCCGACAGCCGCTTCCCTTGAACAGATGCTCTGGGGGTAGGTTGGTGAACGGGTTGATCTTCGGGAAGTCGATACCCAACTCCTCGGCGTCCGGTGTGTACTGCGTTTTGCAATCGGGACAGATCGTACGCACTAACCGCTGGGCCAGAATGCCTTCCACGGTGCTGGCCACAAGGAACGGCTCCACCTTCATGTCGATGAGTCGGGTAAACGCACTCGGTGCATCGTTGGTGTGCAGGGTGCTAAACACCAAGTGCCCGGTGAGGCTGGCTTGGATCGCGGCCTCGGCGGTTTCGAGGTCACGCATTTCGCCGATCAGGATGATGTCCGGGTCATGCCGAAGGATACTCCGTAGCGAGCTGGCAAAGGTCAGGCCGATCTTGGCGTGCGTCTGAATCTGGCAAATGCCTGCTTGCTGGTACTCGACCGGGTCTTCAACTGTGATGATCTTGGTGGTCTCGTCCTTCACTTCGTTGAGCGCCGAGTACAGCGTGGTACTCTTGCCCGATCCCGTAGGGCCAGTGACGATGACGATGCCGTGAGGTCGGTCAATGAGCTGACGGAACTTCTTGTCGTAGTCATCCAAAAAGCCGATGTTCTTCAGGTTGAACACCATGCGGCCCTTATCGAGCAACCGCATCACGATCCCTTCGCCGTGGATCATGGGGATGATGCTCACCCGCACATCGACTTCCCGGCCTTGCACCTTCATCTTGATGCGGCCGTCTTGCGGAAGGCGTTTCTCGGCGATGTTCAACCGGGCCATGATCTTCAGGCGGCTCACGATGGCATTTTGCCAGCGGTTGATCCCTTCCGGCAGCCGTTGTACTTGCAACATGCCGTCGATCCGGTAACGGATGACGATGCCTGCTTCTTCCTGTTCGATGTGGATGTCCGAGGCTCGCTCCGATGCGGCTTCGGTCAGAATTTTGTTCACTAAACCAACGACAGTGGCTTCTTGAGCTTGCTTGGCCGCTTCGCTGTCATCCGCCTCGATTTGTTCAAGGAGTTCGATGTCACCGTCTTCGGCGGTGGCGTTCAATGCCGCGACGTTGTCGCCCCCGATCCCAAAGTGAACCTTGAGTAGCCGAGTAATTTCCTTGGAGCTACCCAGTACGGGCTGGATGCTCAGGCCCGTTACCGTCTGTAGTTCGTCCAATGCGTAGCTGTCGAACGGGTCGCCCGTTGCCACAATCAGCGTGTTCTCGCTTCGCGACAATGGCATCAGATTCTTTTTGTGGACGAGCTTCTGCGGAATGCCAATCAATGCCGCAGGGTCGATCTGCGAGTGCACAAGATCGACATACTCGAGCCCGAACTCATCCGCCAGGATCGGCAGCAGTTGATCTTCACGCACGAAGTTTTGATCGAGCAACAACTGATGGGCAGGCTTCTCTGGCGAAGCTGCCAACGCTTCAGAGGCACGCTGGTAGTCCACTGCGTTGAGCACACCGCGCTCGGCCAAGGTGTCCACAAGTTGCATGACGGCATAATCCCAAAGGTCTCGATGGCTTATAGTCTAATCGACCAATCATGAGAAAGCACTGATTTGACCTGAGACCGACCGTTCTTCACTGTTGCCGAACCGTCAAAGCCGGACACCTTGTAGGATGATTCGCATGGACAGAACGACGCTGGTTTACCTGTTTTGTGCGGCCGTCACGGGGTGCTGTATCGCACTGCAAGCCACGGTGAACGGGCGCTTCCGGCAAAATCTGGATAACCCCACCTTTGCTGTCTTCTTCAGCATCTGCGGGACGATTTTGTGTGCCGTGCTAGCTCTCATCATTATCCGTCCACCAGTGCCTACGATGGAGCAGATTCGTACCACGCAATGGTGGAACTGGATTGGCGGGCCATTGGGGGCGCTCATCGTGCTGTCCGGCGCGATGCTGACGCCGAAGATCGGTGCGGCAGCCTTCATCAGTGCCGTGGTGGCTGGGCAACTGTTATTGTCGATGTTGATTGATCATTTTGGTTGGTTTGGCATACAAGTGCAGAGCATTACTTGGGGCCGATTGCTAGGTGTGGTGATGATCCTCGGTGGAGCGGTTTGTGTGAAGTATTTGTAATGCGATCAGCGGGTCGCCAAACACTTCGCCCCGTTTACGGGGAGAGGTCGCTTGATGCGTTGAGCATCAAGCGGGTGAGGGGTCTTGGTTTGCAACTCCTGCCGCTGACGCGAGCAGGCTCAATCCCCCTCACCCGGCCTTCGGCCACCCTCTCCCCGTCAAACGGGGCGAGGGAGTGCAAATCAAATTAACCCGACGACTCACGTCGCCGGTTCGCCAAGCTCCACATTACGGTTGCACACCTCGGCGTTACACACTACCCTTTCAGCACCTACCGGCTCGGCGTTCCATCGCCTAGCCAACACCGATTGGTGCGTTCTCAATGTTTGTATCTGCTCCGTGCCCCGGGCCGTCATTGCATCGACGTGCATTATTGCAAGCCGGGGCGATCAGCCTAGTGGGTCTTGGCCTACCGAAGCTACTTGCAAACCCGACCTTAGCAGCCCCCAAAGCCAAGGCTTGCATCCTTCTGTTTCAATGGGGTGGGCCGAGCCACATTGATACATGGGATCCGAAGCCAAATGCACCCTCCAGCGTTCGCGGTGAATTCAAGCCGATCAGTACCACCGTGCCCGGCATCCAGATCAGCGAGCACTTCCCCAAGCTCAGCAAACAGGCACATCGCTATGCCATCGTGCGCTCGATGACCCACACTGATGTGGCCCACCTCAGCAGTGTTCATCACCTGCAAACCGGTCGGCTGGCCCCACGGGTGAACTCCGATGCCGATGCTCCGAGCCGGCAAGACACCCCGCACTTGGGGTCGATGCTCGATCATATTTCCAAACGTAATCAATCCATGCCGACTTCGGTGAGTATCCCGTGGGTGGTGTCGCACCCGGCGGCCCCCGGTGGTGTGGCACCCGGCCAACACGGCGGTTGGCTTGGTTCGGGTTTCGATCCGTTCCTCGTGAACAGCGATCCGAACCAACCCGGCTTCCAAGTGAACGGCCTGCATGTCGGCGACAATCTCACCGGTCGAACGGCCCTGTTGAAGCAACTGGACAAACGCGGGCCAGCGGACTTCTCGGCATCGCAAGCCAAAGCCATGTCGATGCTGGCCGGTGCGGGTGTGGAGCGGGCTTTCGACCTCAATCTGGAATCCTCGGCTACGCGGGATCGCTACGGTCGATCCACACACGGGCAGTGCTGCCTGATGGCCCGCAGGTTGGTCGAAGCTGGCACTCGTCTGGTCACCGTCAACTGGCCGAACGACTACGCGAACTTCTGGGACACACACGGCGATAACTTCAACGGCCTGAAGAACCGCTTGATGCCACCAGCCGATGCGGGATTCTCTGCACTGCTCGATGACCTTGATGATCGCGGGTTGCTGGAAGAAACGCTCGTGGTGTGGATTGGCGAGTTCGGGCGGTCACCCAAAATTTCCAACGGCACCGGCCGGGAACACCATGCCAAGTGCTACAGCGCGGTGCTGGCCGGTGGCGGCATCCGCGGTGGGCAAGTCTACGGCAGCAGCGACAAAATCGGTGCGTATCCCCTAGAGAAACCGACCAGCCCGGCGGATATCACCGCCACGATTTATCATGCCTTGGGGCACGATCCGCACCAGACCGTGAATGACCGTACAGGCCGACCGATGGCCATGACCGAGGGCGAGGCCTTGAAGAGTTTGTTTGTGTAGTGCATTTCACTCCCTCGCCCCGTTTACGGGGAGAGGGTGGCCGAAGGCCGGGTGAGGGGAATTGAGCCTGCTCTCGTGAGCGGCAGGAGAAATGAACATCTAACTCCTGCTGCTGACGCAAGCAGGCTCGAATCGCCTGAGACAAAACCAACTCACTCCACAAACTTCCCCAATCCATCGCCCCCGGCGATGGTGGCCATCGCTCGCAGGATGGCAGCCTCGGTGTTGTTGCGGCGGAACTCGCCGGAGCCGTCGGCCTTACCGATCAACGTGGCATTTGGGTAGTTCCCACCGAACTGGCCACCATAACCTAGGTACGGCTTCGCACCTTCCGCATCATCCAACCAACGCAAGGTACTTGTGCCGCCGCGTATCCACGGACCGACATCACTAGAGACATCCATGAACAGGATCGTGTTGCTGGTGCCGTCACCATCGCGGATGAGCTTGAGGGGTGTTGCTGCATCGTACCGGAAGCAACCCGCCCGTGGCGGTACACCCATAGAAAGATCCATCAATGGCGACTCTGGCCCCAACCCGGTGAGACCAACAATTTGCGTGGGGGCCGACACACCAACTGGCCATGTGGCCGTGGCACCGGGCAGAAGCACGATGCGCAGTTTTTCAAAGCCAACATCCACATTGCTGCCTTGGTTCCATGGAAGCTTCGGGTCGAGCTGCGCCTTCCACTTGGCCGGGTCGTCGTACTTCTTGTCCAGAAACGGCAACATCGAGGCAACCCAGCTCAGGCGCTCATCGGGCTTGAGTTCCGCGTTGAAGATCGTGCCGGGCGGGATGACGACAGGAGTCATGTCGTCGGGTTGGCCCTTAGCTTGGGAATAGAGATGTGCGAAAGCACCGAGTGTACGGATGTGGTTGAGCGCCTCAACTTTGTTGGATGCCAACCGTTGACGTTGGATGACAGGAAACAAGATGAACGCGGTGAGCAGCAACAATAGCACGGCAACCACGGCACTTGGCCAACGACGGATCATACTTGATTACTCCGTCGGTTCCACGGTCACGCGAATCGGTTCCTTCGACTTGGTATTGCCCGGCTCGATGCCACAACCGATTATTTGATCCGCTTTCAGTTCCGCGAGTTCCAACGTGCCGGTCCAGACAACGCTTCGGCCAGTTTCGTGGGCTTCCATCATGTGCTGGACGCACTTGGTTTCGTCGTATCCGAAGACTTTGCGAAGCACCAACACCACCCAAGGCATTGACGTGTCATCATCGTTGTGCAACACCACAACGTACAGCGGTTGCTTGCGGAGTATCGTGCGAATTTCTGGTCGTGGGAGCGTGGCCGGTTCAGGCATGATGCTCATCCCCTGATTCAGTAGGCCGCCATGCAGAAACATGGGCCAATTCCAGCGTAAACGGCCCTGCTTGCTTGTCACTGCAGAGCAGCGAGAGTTGTGTGATGTTCCGCGGACACACCGGCGATACACCAGCCCGCTGGCCAAAACGCATCAACACGAACTGATGGAAGGGTAGCACGACCTCCATCCACTGCAAGGGAATCGTCTCGAATCGACAACGATACGAAGTACCAGCAAACATGTGGCGTTGATGCAAGCCGAGCGAATAGGTTTGCCCGTCGCCACGAACGCGTAGCTTGATCCCCCCATATCCATGGAGACATGTCTTCAGCAACGGCGACTGGATCGAACAGAACCCGCCGTTGTTCTCCAAACGAATGATGCCCGTGAAGCAAACATGTCCCTGATCGGTTGGTATCATCCGCCCTTGCGAACAGCCACCCATCACAGCATCGTCAACGCTTTCCCACGGCACAAGTGATGAGCCAGATTGAAAATCGAACAGTCGGGTTTCGACGCATCGCTGCTGATAAATACTGATGTTCACGTCCAACCCCGCAGAAGTCGTCATCAACTCTCGAAACAAAGCATTGATAGTGTTGTGTGTCAAGCCGGTTTCCAATGCCCAGAAAGTATCCGTGATATGAATCATCAAAATGCCGTGGCAGAGGATACTGAAGGTATCGGACGTTTATTGTTAGCACGATGCGACAGCGATGGACAGATTTTGTAGCCGCGATGCTAAGCTGAGCGTGTTGCCTTTAGTGCAGTCTACTCGACAGGCTGACACGTTGGACTGGTTGGGCCGTCGCTTGCGCGTCCGGCTAACGGGGTTGGGGTTCTGCTGCACCATGTAGACTGCTCTAACAAAATATCGAGAGCGAACGCCCAGCGACTGACGTCGCCGGTTCACATAAAATCAACGCATGAACCAGATTCTGATTCTCTGCGACGACCTCATCTTCACCAGCAAGATCACCGCCACGGCGCGAGCGCACGCTTTAGCAGCGACGGCCGCACGCACCCCGACGGCGTTACTCTCCAAGGTGGATGGCACCACCGGGTGTGTACTGATCGACCTGCACAACCCGGAGTTGAAGATCGTCGAACTGGTTACTGAACTGCGGATAAAAGCACCCACTGCTTTGCTGTACGGCTTCGGCTCGCATGTCGATGTGGAGACACTCAAAGTTGCTAGGGCTGCTGGGCTGGATCGCGTGATGCCCCGCAGCCAGTTCGTTTCACTGTTGGAAGCCGAACTGGCAACGTGGGCCAAAGGTGTTTCAGTTACTTCTTGAACACATCGTCGAACAAGGTCTTCATGGCCTTCCAGCTCTTCTCGTCCGCGTCCTTGTCGTACTTCATGCCGTCGAGCTTGCGCTCATCAGCCCCCTTCACGGTGAAGCTATGTACGGCTGATGGGTACTCGTTGAAGTCGAGGCTCACCTTGCCGGTTTCCATCGACTTCTTGAACGCTGTGATGGTGTCGGCAGAGATGAACTTATCCTCGGCCCCGTGATTGATCTGCACCTTGGCTTTGATTGCCTTGGCGTCTTCGTCCTTCAACTTCGGCAAGGCTGAGTGGAACGTGACCACGGCTTTCAGGTCGGCCCCGGTAGCGGCAAGTTGCAAGCAGGTGGTGCCACCGAAGCAGTAGCCGATGCCCGCGAGGCGAGTGCCGTCGGTGTACTCGAACGAAGTGAGTTCCTTCAGTGCTGCCTTGGCCCGGCCACGCCACACGTCCTGATTCTTGCGTGCCAGCCCGGCCATTTCACCGGCTTCCTTCGGGTGCTCCGCTACTTTGCCATCGCCGTACATGTCACAGGCAAATGCCACGTAACCCATCTTCGCCAGCATTTCGGCCCGCATCTTGGCGTAGTCGTCCAACCCCCACCATTCATGCACCACGAGCACACCGGGGCGCTTGTCCTTGCTGGCGTCGTCGTAGTAAATGTGGCCGATGAACGTGACGCCATCGAACTTGTATTCCACTTTCTTGGTCTTTACTTCAGCTGTTGCCAGCCCTGCAAACAACATCATGCCGAACACCGATAACCCACGTAACATTCTCGTTCCTCCTGGATTTGATGGAGCGGATGAATCGCAACTCCGCTGGGCCAGCATAAGATGGCCAACGGTTATCGTAGGCGGGCGGGCCATGAGCGAACCAAAGATTATCCAGTTGACCAAGCCCCGGCTGCGCATTTACTTCGACCGCGACAAAACCGAAGCGGTGGAGCTGGCTCATCAACTCGCACCGTTGGAATCCAACAACCCGGACATCATCGTTGTCATCGGTGGCGATGGCACCATGCTGCGGGCTATCCGCCAGCACTGGAGCGATGGCCTACCCTTTTACGGACTGAACACCGGGCACCTCGGCTTCTTGTTGAACGACGTGCAGTTGCCGTTCTGGGGTCGGGATTTGCGCAAATACCGCTTGCCACTGTTAGACGTGCAGACGCTGCTACCCGGTGGTCAAACGCACCAGGATATGGCATTCAACGATTGCTGGATCGAGCGCGAGACCGGCCAGACGGCGTGGATCGAAGTGAAGATCAATGACGAGATTCGCATGCCTCGCTTGGTGGCGGACGGCTTGCTTGTGGCCAGTGCGGCGGGTTCCACCAGCTACGCCAGAGCCATGGGAGCCAGCCCGCTGCCGTTTAATGCCAACCTGCTCACGCTGGCAGGATCAAACGTGTTGCTGCCTGCGTTCTGGCGGCCCGCAGTCTTGCCGGGCAACTCGGAAATCCGCCTGACCAACCTCGACCCGAAGAAACGTCCACTGCGTGGGTTCATCGACGGGATTGCCCGCGGCGAGGTACTGGCGATGACGGCGAAGCTGAGCACCACGGCCTTTGTGGAGTTGCTCTTCGCCCCGGAATACGACCCCGTGGCGAAGCTCGCGGTCACGCAGTTCCCGCAATTTTAGAATGTATCCACGTCGCCATCCGGCTTGTTGAATTCGAACGCTCTCTTCACGCTTAGCTTGTTGATGTTCACCAAGCCCATGATGCCAAAGACGAGGCTGACGAAGTACGCCGGGAACATGAGGAAGGACAAGCACGCACCAATGTTGAGCGGTAGCACACTTGCCCAGCAGCCCATGATGGCCATATTGCGACTCTTAATATTCTTCATCGCTGCACCACCGATGACTTTTACTGCACCAAGAAGCGTGCCACCAATTCCAGGGAAGATGTTCAGATAAGCCAAGGTGTCCATACCCATTCCTGGCGTCGGAGTATTCACCGCCGCGATCAGAAAAAGAATCCCAATAATGATCGACAGGATCCCACAAACAATATCGATCCAGCCGAGCACGGTGATGGCACCGGCCACGGAGCCGAGGTCACCTTTGGCGTTGCGGAGCATGCGTTTCGGGTTGAAGTCGTCCTGTTCTTTTTGACGGAGTGCCCGCAACTCTCGGTTGCTCAAATTGCGTTCATCTTCGTCTTCATCGGAATAGTCTTCGTCGTCTTCATCAGCTTCTCGACGTGGCTTTGCCCATTTCTTTGCCGTGGCCAGAAACACTTGATGACAGAGAGGGCACTCGACTTTGTGGCCAACGTCGGTCTTCTCTATCGTCACCTGCCCCTGACAGACGTGGCATTCGATCTCGATGGTGTCAACGGTTTCGGGCATCGGCTTCGCTGGCGTCGTCGCGATCTCTCCAACAACGACCGTGACATCAGGTCCCACAATTGCAGCAGCAACCTCCGGCATCGCCAAGCTTTTTAGCGTTTCACCCCTCACGTCGTGCGCAGCAATGAACTGCTTGAGGCAGGCCGGGCACTCCACGAGGTAACCCACGTCCTCCACGTCGTGATCCAACTCGACGTTGCATTGCGGGCACAAAACCACTTGCACGCGATTCTCTCCGTTGGTCACGCCGCCCGTGGGCTAGCAAGTCGGACAATCAATCGTTCCAGTTGCACCGGCATCGGCAGCGCGTTGCCACCCTTCAATCCGAGATTCACTTCTACCAACCAATCGGTCAGTTGATCCAGCCGCCTTCGGCCCAGTGCCCGCAGTTGCTTCTCGGCACTCTGTCGGGCTTGCGGCCACTTGGGCACACCTGCCGTGTCCATCGCCTGACCAAGACTTTGCCCGAGTTTCAGTTGCCGATTGACCCCGGCGAGCTTCCGCAACTGATACGTGAGTGCTCCCAGCACGGCTAACTCCGCTTCGCCGTCCTGCATCAGCCGGTGCAGCAGCGTGAGGGCAAGTTGCGGTTTACCATCGCCGATGGCATCCATGATGTGGAAGACGTTGGTTTCGCTGGATCTCGTCACATGGGTGCGAATCTGCTCCACTGTGAGTGTGTTCGCTGAACCCACGGCAACGGCCAGCTTGCCTAACTCCATGTCCAGCAACCCCATCGCCGGGCCGACCAGTTCCACCAGCATTTCTGCCGCTTCGCTGGGTAGCACTTTACCGTGATGTTGCTTGGCCCATTTACTGCACCACTCGGGCAGCTTGTTGGTGGCGGGTGCCTTGCACGCCAGCTTCGCCCCATCCGGCAACGCCTTGGCCAACTTCGTAGTTTCGGGGAACGTCTTCACATCAAGAACGAGCACACCCTGCTTGCTTGGTTTTACCACGTAGCGTTCGAGGCGTTCGCGGTGGGCTGTAACGAAGGGATCCGCGGACTCGACGACCACTACGCGCATCGGGGCGAGAAAGGCCACGGTATCAAGGTCGTTCACGATCGTGCTGAAATCGAGATGCTCGCCCTGTTGAAACGTGACAGCGAAATCAGCTTCGTGTTCACCCACGGCTTTGGCGATGATAGCCTCACGGCAGCGTCGCTTAAGAAAGTCCTCATCACCCAGCAGCACGTACACAGGCCGAAGTTGAGCTTTTTCGCGTTGTTCGAGATAAGCAAGTGCGTCCATCGTCGGGGCGACAAACTCTGAATGGTTTTGTGAATCGGACAGATGTATCCTACATAAAGTAGGACATCTACTGCGACGCCCACCCAATGGATTTGCCCGCACTTGCTCTCTTGTTGCACACGACAGCCATCGTGTTCCTCGCCGCACTCCAGCGCCCGATGGTGCAGGTGTTGGGATCACGCGACATCGTCTACTGGTCGTGGGCCTGGGTCGCGCTAGCGGTGTGCCAGATTTTGCAGTGGTGCCTACAGTTCCTACCCGGCTGGGATGTGCCCGCACTACGGACGGCTTCACTCATCGTCACCGAGCATGGCGAAGCGGTTTACGGCTTCCTACTTTGGGCCGGCACACGCCGGTGTTTCTCCGGCAAGTCGATTGTCACATCCGAGATTTGGTTCCTGTCGCCGGTGTTGCTGTTCGGTTTTGTTCCGTTGTTCTTCCAGCACAACTCGGAGTCCGTTCAGTGTTATCTCGGCTGGCTCGCCGTATTCCAGATGTTGTTTCTCTTCGCGTCGCTTATCGAAACCTTTCGCGCAACTCAACGGCCGGTGAATCACCTACAGCACTGGTTGTTCCGTGGTTTTCTGTTCGCACTGTTCCTGCTGGAAACCGGTGAGGCCTTTCTTCGCTTGTGGACGTACTTTGTGGCCCACACTTGGCCCGTCGAGTGGCTCGCCCTTCGCCCGTTCATCGATCTGCTCGTCCATGTAGGTATCTCGTTTTGCATGATGACGTTGAGCACCGAGCGGATGCGAGCGGACTTGGAATCGGCGAACTTGAAGCTGGCAGAAGCGGCGCGGGAACTCGCTTTAGCGGCTCGTACCGATCCACTGACTGGACTGCTGAACCGCCGGGCACTGGATGACATGATTGCCGCACCCACTCGCGTGCATGCCGGAGTGCTCGCTGCCGTAGACATGAACGACTTGAAAAAGATGAACGATGAGCACGGCCACGAAGCCGGGGATGTAGCCATCCGTGTCATTGCCCGAGCGCTTCGAGTTCACTTCCGCGTGACCGACCCGCTTTTCCGTTTAGGGGGCGACGAATTTCTTGTGCTCATGCCGGGTGGCACGCTGGCGGAACTGACCAGACGGATGGAATCGCTGGATCGTGCATTGTTCGATCAACGCTTTCCAGGTCAAGATAAGCCAGTGAACTTGAGTATCTCGTGGGGCTTAGCAGCCTACAGCGATGTCATCGGGTTGATCTCCGCGCTACGTACCGCCGACGAGACCATGTACGACCAAAAGAAACAGCGCAAGTCCACAGCAAGCATCCCTCAATCGGACACTCAACGCAAACCGCTGGAGTCGGACACACCCAGGTTCTGATAAATCTGCTTCGTGGCATCGGACTTGTTCAACGTGTAGAAGTGGATCCCCTTCACGCCGACGTCCAACAGTCCCCGGCATTGCTCCGTAGCCCAATGGATGCCCACTTTTTCCACTGCGGCATCATCAGCGCATCGGCTCACCGCCCGCAGCAGCCCGGCGGGGATGCGGCTACCGGCGGAAAGCTCCGCCATCCGGGTCAGGCCCGCCTTCGAGGCCACG